>CAZMRM010000448.1:0-2982 GCA_964568515.1 uncultured Chitinophaga sp.
TGGTGGATTATATCACACTTGATCCTGTGGCAAAAGTTAAATTTACAACTTCAACAACTGCTACAGCGGATAAACCTGGTTTTAGAAATACCTTATACTGGAATCCGGAAATAAAACTGAAAGGCGGAAAAGCATCGGTTGAGTTTTATGCCGGCGGTTATCTTTCTGATTATGATGTGGTCGTAACCGGAACCGATAAGAATGGTTCTCCTTTTACTAAAATAAGAACCATCTCCATTTCTAAAAAATAAATGAAGTTATAAAAACTGTTGAAAAAATTCCCAGTTCATGGAATTTCCCTAATTCTGAGTGAAGGATTAGTAAAACAATAATATCTCCTGTATTTTTACAATAGAAACACAGTTCCTGAACAGGATACTTTTCTGAAAAGAATCGGCTGTGTTTTCTTCTGTTTATTTTTTACAATAAATAACACAAAAAATTCTTTTGCCTGTTTTTAAATCTATAAATTGCGCGAATTAAAAATTCAACTGATATGCAAAACAGTTTAACTATAAGTGAGAATCTGAAAAGTGCAATACGCATTGCACAGGCATTTGCAAAAGAAAATAAGAACGAGAAGATAGGAGTGTCGCATATGTTGCGTGCATTGATGCACAGAGAAGCAGGCTTACAGGATTTCTTAAAATCCATCGGTAAAGATCCCGGTTATATAGCAGAATGGGCCGAAGTAAGAATTGATGAATATCCGAAAAGCAATACCATTCCCGAATCTCCTTTGGCTGATGAACAACTTACAAAGGTGATAGAAGATGCAGATAATGTAGGTTTAAAACTGGGGCTTGATTATACCGATGCGATCTGTGTATTGGTTGCTTTGTTAAAACCAAATACGGCTTATACATTAAGTCAGTTAAAATCATTACCGCTTCGTGAAAACGAAATCATTGAACAGTACCTCGACAATCACAATATTAAAAATGTATTCTCAGCATCATCTGCAGAAGACGTTCAAAACGGAACAGCATCGTCGGGTACCGGCACAAGTGGTGCATTGTTTAGTTATTGCATTGATAAGAATGCATTGGTAACAAATGGAAAAACAGATCCTGTGGTGGGACGCGATAAAGAGATTGTCATGATGGTGGAGATACTTGGTCGCAGAAGCAAACCAAATGTATTGTTGATCGGAGAACCCGGAGTTGGAAAATCGGCATTGGTAGATGGATTTGTAGGAAAAATACTTGCAGGGGAAGTTCCGGCCACATTAAAAAATGCAATTGTTTTTGAACTGGAGCTTGGTAAATTACTGGCTGGTGCATCCTATAAAGGAGAGGTGGAGGACCGTCTTAAAAACATACTCAGGGAAATTAAAAAATTTGATAAAGCAATCCTGTTTATTGATGAGCTGCATACATTACTGGATAGCAAAGGAGCAGCAGGATCAGGGGTATCCAATATGCTGAAGCCTGAGTTGGCCAGAGGAGAACTTACCATCATTGCTGCAAGTACCCAGGAAGAATACCGCAAAATCATTGAACCGGATGCTGCATTTAACAGACGTTTTGAAACACTTACCGTTCACGAACCTGATTTTTCGGCAACGGCAAAAATGTTAAAAATACTGCTTCCAAAGTATGAAGCACATCATGCGATCAAAGTGAATCCGGAAGTGATTGGGGACTCCATCCGACTGGCCAAACGATACATCAAAGATAAACGGTTGCCGGATGCTGCAATTGATTTACTGGACCGTACGATGGCCGCAGTAAAAATGATGAAAGAAACTTCTTTGAAGGAATTGGAAAAGGTTGAAACAGAATTTGCTGAAGTATTCAATGCTACCCAACTGTCTGCAGAAGAAAAATTAAAAGAATACAAATGGATCTATTCGGTCCTGATGAATAAACTGAGTCCCGTATTGGTAGGGCAACTCGAAGAAAGCAACGATATTGAAAAAATGGATACGGAAAAAGAACTGTATACCGAGTTGCAGCAGGTTATTGAAAAATTTAAAACAATTATTGCCAGGCCTAAAGAAGAGATCGAAAAGGATGATATAGCAGCAGTTATTGCGCACAAGACAGGTATTCCGGTAGGAAAAATACAGACACAGGAACGTGATAAATTATTAAATATAGAAGAACAGCTCAAGCGAAGAGTGGTGGGTCAGGATCACGCCATCAAAGTGTTATCGGATGCCATTGTTGAATCGCGTAGTGGTATTATCAAACAGGGACAGCCTATTGGTTCCTTCTTTTTTCTTGGACCGACAGGGACCGGAAAAACAGAGTTGACAAAAGCAATTGCTGAGTTTTTATTTAATGATGAAAAAGCAATGGTACGCTTTGATATGTCGGAGTTTAAAGAGGAACATTCTGCTGCATTGCTTTATGGGGCGCCTCCGGGTTATGTAGGATATGAAGAAGGAGGAATGCTGGTCAATAAAATCCGTCAGCAACCTTATTCCGTTGTTTTGTTTGATGAAATAGAAAAGGCACATCACTCCGTATTTGATACCTTCCTTCAGATCATGGATGAAGGAGTGTTGCATGATAAATTAGGAAAAGAAGGGGATTTCAGTAATTCCATTGTTATTTTTACTTCCAATATCGGCAGCGAATGGATTGCTGAACAACTTCAAAAAGGAGTGTTGCCTGCATCGCAACAATTAATGGATATCATGGCAAAAAATTTCCGGCCGGAATTTTTAGCACGTTTGAGCGAGATCATTCCTTTTGCACCGATCAGTGAAGAAAATGCAGTAAAAATTCTGGAGATACAAATGAAGGCGCTTGTCAACAGTTTGCAGAAGATGGATATACAGATCAATTTATCACCGGAAGCAAAAAAAGAACTGGCATTGGCAGACTTTACTCCCAAATACGGAGCACGTCAGTTATCAACCGTTATCCGTAGCCGGCTCAGAAGAAGAATAGCAAGAATGCTGGTTGGGGGAGAATTACAAAAAGGAGATACATTGCTGATTGAAAAGGAAAAGGATCAGAAAGAGCTGGTTTG
>CAZMRM010000449.1:0-2965 GCA_964568515.1 uncultured Chitinophaga sp.
TGCCATCTTCGTATTGTTACACACCGGCCGGCCCTGGCTGGATTACTGGTTGTTTCCATTGCCCAATCAATTTGGTTCGTTATGGGTAAACTTTAACTCTCCGTTGATGTGGGACGTATTTGCGGTATCCACTTATTTCTCCGTATCCCTTGTTTTCTGGTACACCGGTCTGATCCCTGATTTTGCGATGATTCGCGACAGAGCTGTAAAGCCATTCGCAAAAAAAATGTACAGTATTTTAAGCTTCGGTTGGGGCGGAAGTGCACGTCACTGGCACCGTTTCGAGGAAGTATCCTTAGTACTTGCCGGTTTATCCACACCACTTGTATTCTCTGTTCACTCCATCGTATCCATGGACTTTGCTACATCCGTAGTACCGGGTTGGCACACCACCATCTTCCCGCCTTATTTCGTTGCCGGTGCGGTATTCTCGGGGTTTGCCATGGTGCTGACACTGTTGCTGATCATGCGTAAGATCTATAGTCTTGAAAATTACATCACCATCAAACACATTGAATACATGAACATCGTTATCATTGTTACAGGTTCAATTGTGGGAGTGGCTTATCTTACCGAATTATTCATTTCCTGGTATTCAGGAGTGGAATACGAACAGTACGCTTTCCTGAACCGTGCTACAGGTCCATACTGGTGGGCATATGCAGCCATGATGACCTGCAACGTAATTTCACCTCAGCTGTTCTGGTTCAAAAAACTGCGTACCAACCTGATGTTCACTTTTATCATGTCCATCATTGTGAACATCGGTATGTGGTTCGAACGATTCGTAATTATCGTGCCTACACTTTGCCGTACATTCCTTCCTTCTACCTGGAACATGTATCATCCGACATTTGTAGATATTGGAATTTACACCGGTACGATCGGTATGTTCTTTACATTTTTCCTGTTATTTACACGTTATTTCCCGGTAATTGCACAAGCAGAATTGAAATCGATTGTGAAATCATCCGGACAGGAATTTAAAGAAAAAGCGGCTCATGGACATCACGGACATGGTCACTAATCAATGGTTTGAATAATTTTTAAGGAAAATAACTAGTATAAAAAAATATGAGTAAATCAGTTATCCACGCTATTTTTGATGATGAAGAGCCATTGATGGCAAGCGCAAAAACACTCCGTTCGCAAGGTATACGAATTAAAGATGTGTTTACTCCATTTCCGGTGCACGGATTGGATGCTGCTATCGGTGTTCCAAGAACACGCATTGCGATTTGTGCCTTCATCTATGGAATTACCGGTACCTCCTTGGCAACGCTGATGATGTGGTACATGATGATCAGCGACTGGCCCACAGACGTTGGAGGTAAACCCAGCTTTGCTTATTACATGAACGTACCTGCATTCATTCCCATCACGTTCGAAGCAACCGTATTGTGTGCAGCACACGGAATGGCCATTACTTTCTTTTTGAGAAGTTGGTTAGTACCAGGAGCAAAAGCAAAAAACCCCGATCCGAGAACAACCGATGATAAATTTTTGATGGTGGTGGAAACCAAACCGGAAACTCAGAACAACATCGAGTCTCTTTTAAAAGCGGGTGGAGCTTCCGAGATCCATTACAAATAGTACAGCATAACAGAATTTGACAAAGAAGAATTATAAGTAATATGAACAAAAAGGCAAAATTAATTTCTATCATCGCGGTTATCGGCTGTGTTTCCATAGCTGTAACATCCTGTGGTAAGAAAGATAAAAACAGTCCGGGTGTTGAATTCATGCCCGATATGTATCGTTCACCATCATTGGAAAGCAATATG
Organism: uncultured Chitinophaga sp.; assembly: GCA_964568515.1. Classification (GTDB taxonomy): domain Bacteria; phylum Bacteroidota; class Bacteroidia; order 2-12-FULL-35-15; family 2-12-FULL-35-15; genus 2-12-FULL-35-15. The sequence continues at coordinate 1,785 of CAZMRM010000449.1, forward strand.
GCTTATGTTTCCAAAAACGGCGACACCCTTCAGGTGAACAGAATGCCTGTTACAGGAACCATCGCCCGTGGGTACATGCCTTATGCTTACCCGTTTACTCCGGAAGGATATGAAGCTGCCGGTGCAAACCTGCGCAACCCATTGCCTGATAACGAAGTCAATTTAAAAGAAGGTGAAGTATTGTATGGCAAATACTGTGTTCACTGCCATGGTGCAGGCGGAGAAGGAGACGGATTGGTAGGGACCAAATTGCCGGGACCTCCACCAGCATACAGCACACTTAAAAATTTACCGGATGGAAAAATGTTTCATAGCATTACCTATGGCAAAGGATTGATGGGCTCTCATGCCGCCCAGGTTTCCCAGGAAGAAAGATGGAAATTGGTTTTATACATCCGAAAACTGCAATTTCCAAATGGTGCACAGGAAGCAACAGCAGCAGATTCCACAGCAGCGAAAAAAAAATAAATCAACATCACTGAAAGAATTAAAGATAAATACAATAGCATATGACCAACTTAAACTATACGTTTACAAATAAAACCAGGAATATCACTTATGGTTTAATGGCGATAGGTTTAATTACTATAATTGCCGGCTTCCTTACCGATCATGCTCCGGAAGGTGTCAGTCATGAAGAATATCATCATACACGCGTTTGGGCGAATTTATTGGTTAACGGATGGTTTTTTATGGGTATCGGTTTATTGGCAACCTTTTTTATGGCATTACAATATGCCGCAGAAGTTGCATGGTCTGTTGCTGTTAAAAGAGTTTACGAAGCCATCTCTTCTTTTTTACCGGTTGGTGCCGTGGTCATGTTCATCGTACTTTTAGCCGGTCAGTTACACCTGCATCATTTGTATCACTGGATGGATCCGGAAGTTTACAAAGAATTTTTAGAAGATGGAAAAACACCGAATCCTGCATATGATGAAGTGATTGCCGGAAAACACGGATATTTTACCCCCTGGTTCTTCTGGTTAAGAACAATACTTTACCTGGTGATCTGGTCCATGTTCCAAAGAGGCTTCATCAAACGTTCCATCGAACAGGACTTGCAGGGAGGTACCGCTTTGCATTTCAAACAAATGAGTAAAGCCGCTGTTTTTCTTGTTTTCTTTGCTGTTACCTCTTCCACGGCAGCCTGGGATTGGATGATGTCCCTGGATATTCACTGG
>CAZMRM010000450.1:0-1256 GCA_964568515.1 uncultured Chitinophaga sp.
GTCGATTGTTCGCCATCACTGGGTTTAATTACGGTAAATGCGCTTACAGCTGCTGATTCTGTTCTGATTCCCGTACAATGCGAATATTTTGCATTGGAAGGACTGGGTAAATTATTAAATACCATTAAAATTGTTCAATCACGATTAAATACGGAGTTAGCCATCGAAGGTATTTTATTAACAATGTATGATATGCGTTTACGCTTGAGCAATCAGGTAGGGGAAGAAGTAAAAACGCACTTTCAGCAAATGGTTTTTGATACCATTATTCAAAGAAATACAAAATTGGGAGAGGCGCCCAGTTTTGGTCAAAGCATCATCATGCACGATGCCAGCGGAAAAGGTGCAGTGAATTATCTGAACCTGGCACGCGAAATTTTACAAAAAAATGGATTGACACGAATCAATGATTCGGATAAATTCATTAATGTGGAAGAAGGAGAAGAGGAAGAACAGAATTAACTTTTTTCATTACCACAGAGAAGAAACAAAGCCACTTCGCCAAAGCAACAGTGGACAGAGTTAATAATCAACTAAAATAAAAAGGATGTCAACAAAAAGAAGCGCATTAGGTAAGGGATTAGGAGCATTACTTGAAAATTCAAATACAGATATTACAAGTAAAAAACTAGAAGGGGATACAAAAGTTGTAGGTGCTGTTGCAAATATTGAAATTGCAACTATTGAGACCAACCCTTTTCAACCACGAACTAACTTTGAACAGGATGCTTTGAATGAGCTGGCTGCCTCCATTAAGGAACATGGCATTATTCAGCCCATTACTGTACGTAAACTGGGATACGATAAATATCAGTTAATATCCGGTGAAAGACGTTTTCGCGCCTCTCAGCTGGCAGGGCTTACAAGCGTACCTGCTTACATCCGTATAGCAAATGATCAGGCGATGCTTGAAATGGCCCTGGTAGAAAACATACAACGGGAAGAACTGGATGCAATTGAAGTGGCCATCAGCTATAAACGATTGATTGATGAATGCAGCCTGACACAGGAACAGTTGTCTCAAAAGGTAAGTAAACAACGTTCTACCATCACCAACTATTTACGATTACTGAAGTTGCCCGTGGAAATTCAGCTGGCCATTCGTAACGGGGATATCAGTATGGGGCATGCCCGTGCATTGATTAATATTGATAATGAGGATAAACAATTGGATATTTACAATCAGATTGTATTAAATAATCTATCTGTTCGTGAAGTAGAGGACCTGGCAAGAGGAGCTAAAACAGAGGCATCTT
>CAZMRM010000450.1:1266-2958 GCA_964568515.1 uncultured Chitinophaga sp.
TCTTCTTCCAACTCATCTGGCACTGCCAAAAAGAATGAGAAAGCTGTATTGAGTGTAGAGCAACAAACGATCGTCGAAGATCTTCGGGCAGTATTCAATACAAAAGTGCAAATCAATAAAGAAGCCAGCGGTAAAGGTAAGATTGTCATTCCATTTAAATCGGATATGGATTTGAAACGTATTTTAGATTTATTAGATGCATAAAAAAATAAAATACAGTATTTCAAAAAAGAAGTTTTTAATCGCTGTCCGACTGGTATTTTTGCTGGCATTATCCGGTAGTGCACATGCACAGGTAATGGACACCCTAAAAACAACCGGCCCCAGAGATACTGTTATTTTAAAAAAACAAATCAACGAACCTTCTCCGAGAAAAGCAGCTATCTATTCCACGATATTACCAGGTTTAGGGCAGGCTTACAATAAAAAATACTGGAAAATCCCTATTTTGTATGCAGGCATTGCGGGTTTAACTTATTCTATTATTTATAATAACAATAATTACCTGACTTATCGTTCGGCCTATAGAATTCGTAAAGACACTGATCCCACCACTGTCGATCAGTTTGTCGGTATTTTAAATGATGATTATTTATTACAATACACAAAATCATTTCACAGGTGGCGCGACCTTTCTATTTTTGGCGCGGCACTGCTGTATGCGCTTAATGTGGTAGATGCCACTGTCGACGCTCATTTGTCGACATTTGATGTGAGTGATGATTTATCGTTAAGGATACAACCGGTATTTTATACAACCGCAGAAATTAATAAACCGGGAGTGAAGATAACCGGGCTTTCTGTTCATTTGAATTTTTAAAATAAATAATAGCTATGAATATTGCACTAATTGGATATGGTAAAATGGGCAAAGAGATTGAACAAATTGCTCTTTCACGCGGGCATAAAATCGCATTGATTGTGGATGCGCACAATGCAAGTTCTTATACCATTGATGAACTTAAAAAAGCCGATGTTGCCATTGAATTCAGTACTCCCGATTCGGCGCTTGATAATATCTATAAATGTTTTGAAGCCGGAGTTCCTGTTGTTGTTGGAACAACAGGCTGGCTCAATAAACTGGAAGAAGTAAAAAAAACTTGTTCCGATAAAAAACAAACATTGTTTTATACTTCTAATTATAGCATCGGTGTCAATCTCTTTTTTCAGTTAAATCAGCAATTGGCGAAATTGATGAACCTGCATAAGGAATACAATGTTAGTATGGAAGAGATTCATCACGTTCATAAACTGGATGCTCCAAGCGGTACAGCTATTTCCCTGGCCAATCAAATCCTTACCAATTATGAAGGAAAAAGCAAATGGGTAAACGAACTCAGTCAACACCCAAATGAATTAAGTATTGTTTCTAAACGTTTAGATGAAGTGCCTGGTACTCATACTGTTACCTACCGTTCAGAAATTGATGAAATCAGTATTTCACACATTGCTTTTAATAGAAAAGGGTTTGCTTCAGGAGCTGTTGTTGCAGCGGAATGGGTACAGGATAAAAAAGGAGTTTTTGGTATGGAACAGTTAATGGCTGACTCCGCTAAATCATTAGTTTAAGCAATTTTTAACATTCGTCATATAATAAAAAAAACCAGTTTACGTATTGCCTCTTTAATTAACAGGGAAACGTTAACGTAAAATGATATTATGGATACATCTTTTATGTCGATTAGTGTGGAA
>CAZMRM010000451.1:0-2939 GCA_964568515.1 uncultured Chitinophaga sp.
ATCCATTCCATAATATTGCTGTATGGTTGGAACCACCTCCACGTATCGAGGTCGTAGCAAGTGTTCCCAGGCCATAGGATTTAATGTAAATATCACTTTCGGTGTTTAACAATTCGCCAATGGTACTCCCTGTATACTTGTTAAGTAATTCACTATCCAATAGCTGTATTCTGTTTCCTGTACTCAGAGCGCGTGTATAGGGAGCAGCAACTTCAACCGTATGAAGCGCCCTGGCAGTATCTTTTACAGCATCCTGTGCATGACTACTGATAGCATACAGGAAGCAAAAAAAAGAAAGCGTATGTTTAATTAAGTTCATTGCATTTTGTAAATGCGATAGGAGAAGGCAGCATGAACCGCTTAACAGAAGAGGAGTCCATTCTCGCTTTTTCTCCGAAAGCTACTAATACTATTCGCAAATGGCAGGTCTCCTGACTCACTCTTTGTGCGCCTTCCCGTCTGCCGGAGGCAGATAGTGGCTTGTGGTGCACGTTTTCATTACAGCGTAGCCGGAGCTTTAGCACAGGCATACAGCATAGCCGAAGCTTAGCATAAGGCTTATCATGAAATGAGCTTACAGTTGCGGGAACAGTTCTTGATTTTAACAAGATTCCCTTTTAATTTTTCCTCTTTGCCGAGGCTAAAAACCAAATGCGGCGCAAATGTACAAAATTATTTCAATTAACATACAATGCTGGTATATTTGCAACATTGCATGCATTCGGAAACATTTACATACATTGCTTACTACAAACCAACAGGCATCGTTTGCACGACCGAACGGGTAGAAAACAATATCATTGATGCCATTCGACATCCGGAAACCATTTTACCGGTGGGCCGCCTGGATAAGGATTCAGAAGGGTTGATCCTGTTAACAACCGACAGATCAATTATCAATAAAATTATTCATCCTGATTTTGCTCATGAAAAAGAATATGTGGTTACCCTTAATTTACCGTTACGCAACCGGTTTTTAAAACAAATGGCTGCAGGTGTTGACATTGGTGGTGTCATCACCAACCCTTGTCCTATTAAGCCGGAACCCAATACCCGCCGGGTGTTCCGGATCATTTTAAAACAAGGGTTAAACAGACAAATCAGAAGAATGTGCGCTGTTTTTAATTACCAGGTGTTACAACTAAAACGTGTTCGTATTATGCACATCCAACTGGGGAAATTAAAACCCGGAGAATGGAGGAATTTGACAGAGGAAGAATTAAAAAAATTAAGAGAGGACAGCCTATGAACCGGTTTTCGTAAGGAATTCATTTAAACAAACAAGGCATCCTATTAATAACAAAAGATCCGTCTGAAGATAATTCAGACGGATCTTTTAATGAGTAAATGATCACTTCAATTTTTAGAAATGGAAAGTTACTTTTAAAGTAGCTGTTCCGGATGCACCATTACCAAATCCAAAAATGTTTCCTTGGTTAATGTCCGTATCGAAACCAAATGTAGAAGCTCCTGCTACTTCTCTTTCAATTTCAGCAACACTGTTTGGTGTTCCTCCACCTTCTTCAGTTGTTACTTTTCCTTTTGTTTTTAATTGATAACCGATTCCCCAACCATATTCGGCACCAACGGATATTTTTGGTAACAGGAAGTATTCGGCACCGATAAATGCACGCACTCCGATTCCGAATACCAAACCGTCTTTTTGTTTGATTGGACGGGATGCAGCAGCAGTTGTACCAAAAGATCCGTCAGGATTTATAACAGTCCAGTTGGTAGAAGTTGGTGTAGTTGTTTGTGTGCTTCCTGTTGTAGAGGCAACATTTGCATCAGACATTACATTTCCGTATTTATATTTTGTACTTGCAGCAGAAACCCAGATCAAAGCATCTGCTCCGTAGTAACCTTGCAAACGGGTTTTACCTCTTCTCATTTCTTTACCTAATCCTAATGCTACATGTGTATTTTTTTGAGATCTTTTATCTTCCACACGTGCCTGTTGATCAGGGAAGTTAATTGTTGAACCTGTTTGAGCATCATCAATAACAAGGTTTTTGTTATTAACAGAAGTGAATCCCAAACGGACGATTACACGGTAAGCATTTTTTTCATCGATGAACTTTTTACCGATAATTGTTTGCTGACCCAAAAAGCTGGTGTTTGGCCCGGCATGGTCCTGTGTTCCGTTAAATGCATTACCCAGGAATGTAAAAATAGGATCTGCACTCATACTGATCGCCCAGTCACCGGCTTCCGGTAAAATTGGCTCTCCCTTTTTAGATGTCAAGTCTTGAGCAAAGGCTCCAGATACACCAAAAGCTAATACAACTCCTAAAATAGATTTTTTCATATTAATGGTTTTTAGTTAATAGATTGTTAGTTAAAATCTGCTACAAAAGTAATTTTTATTTAGATATCTAAAAGCTTTTAAAAGCTTTTTTATTCAAATCAATCACCCCATTGTTTATGTTCCAGTAGTGGTACAAACTTAAACTCTCCGAACTCTGTTTTCTCAAATTTTTTATGATCGATTTTGCGGATCAATGTCATTACCTGCACTTTATCACCAAGAGGAATAACCATTATACCTCCTGTTTTCAATTGATCCAACAATGCATCCGGAATAGTGGGTGCACCGGCTGTAATGATGATTTTATCGAATGGTGCAAATACAGTGAGTCCTTTATATCCATCCCCATAAAAAAACTTGGGATTATATCCTAATGTGGGTAAAAAAGCTTTTGTTGTATCAAACAAAGCTTTTTGTCTTTCTATGGTGTATACTTTGGCACCCATTTCAAGTAATACACTTGTCTGATAGCCCGAACCGGTTCCTATTTCCAATACTTTTTCTCCTCTTTTCAGTTCCAGCAACTCTGTTTGAAATGCAACAGTATGTGGTCTGGAAATCGTTTGTCCCGCTCCGATCGGAAATGCAATATCTTCGTAAGCCCGTTCAATAAACGAACTGTTGAGAAAGA
>CAZMRM010000452.1:0-2924 GCA_964568515.1 uncultured Chitinophaga sp.
CTTAATTGTTTCTGTTACTAAGAGCTGTGCAACGCCCGCACAGCATCTTAGTGATTAACCGGATGCCGGATCTCCCAACGGTTTCAGCATCAAACAGCGGGGAAGATTCATGGTACCTCCCCGCTGTTTTTTATTTCTCCGGAAAAATGGAACACTGTTTTTAATTATCTATAGCAAGGAACTATATAAATATAACGTTATATGAAATTTCACATTGTAGCCTTTGCCATTCCTACATTATTTCTATTGATCGGGCTAGAATATTATTTCTCTAAAAAGAATAAAAAAAAATATTTTTCATTTACTTCCAGTATTAGCAATATCAGTGTTGGAATTGCTGAACGTTTGGCTCAACTTTTTTTAGCCGGATATTTTATACTTGCGTTCCAATTTACATATGACCATTTTGCCATTTTTGATATACAGCAAAATGTATGTACATGGATATTGGTTTTTATTTTAACCGACTTTCTCTGGTATTGGTATCATCGATTGAGTCATGAAGTTAATATTCTTTGGGGCGCTCATATTGTTCATCATTCTTCTGAAGAATATAATTACACCGTATCACTCAGAATAACAATATGTCAATCTTTTATAAGATTGATATTTGGTCTTGTATTACCGGTAATTGGTTTTCCTGTTGCCATGCTATTGGTTAGTATTAGTGTATTGGGTATTTACCAGTTCTTTATTCATACACGATTCATTAAAAGTTTAGGGTTTCTGGAATCTGTTTTGGTTACACCTTCTAATCACAGAGTACATCATGGGAGCAATGAGATTTATTTGGATAAAAATTATGGAGGAATATTAATAATCTGGGATAAATTATTTAAAACATATCAACCCGAAACAGAGGAGGTTCGCTACGGTTTGACAAAACAAGTTAACAGCAATAGCTTTTTATGGTTACATTTCCATTATTGGCTGGAACTGTTAGAGCATGTAAAAGCAACGCATAAAATATCAGATAAATTAAAGATCATATTTGGAAGTCCAAGTAAACTTAAACCCATTTACGAAGAAAAATTAAGAAATAAGTACTTATCTGCAACTAATCTATCTGCATCAAAAATCAATAAAGACAATTATCCGCAATTGTATTATTATATTGAAGCACAACTTGTTTTTTCTTTATCATTATTGTTTGTTTTGTACTTAATTGATCTGTCAACCTTTGCAAGCTTTCTTTCATCCGTAATTATTATTACGACCATTATTAACTGCGGGGCTATCCTGGAGCAAAAAAAATGGGTGTTTAAAGTTGAAATAATTCGTTTGATAGTGACTTATCTTTTGATAGTTTCTTTTACAAAGCAATTATTCCTGTTTGTTTTTGCTCCGTTAATTCTTATGTTTTTTATTGAGGATTACAGACTGTTCAGGTATTTATATTTTAAAAGATTATACAAACGGAAATAACAGTATTTCCTTGATTCTTCTATATCATCAAAACTGTCCATGAGTTTAATTGTTTGATATTCATCTTCATCAATGATCCGCTCTGTTTTTCTTTATTTACTTTAATGATCAATGAACGTTGTTAGTGGTTGAATTTTCAACCACTAACAACGTTAAGATCGAAGCGATCCAGGTTCATAACCTTGTTCCATGCTTTCACAAAGTCCTGTATGAATTTCTCTCTGGAATCCATGCATCCGTATACTTCAGCTAATGCTCTAAGTTCCGAGTTCGAACCAAAAATGAGATCTATACGTGTGCCTGTCCATTTAGCTGCACCTGTTGCACGATCACTGCCCTCAAATATTTCCGTGGAATTTCCGGTTGCTTTCCAAGTCGTATTCAGATCAAGCAGGTTTACAAAAAAATCATTTGTAAGTGTCTCGGGATGTTTTGTAAATACACCATGTTCAGAGTGATCGAAGTTCGTATGGAGAACACGCATACCACCAACAAGAACAGTCATTTCCGGGGCAGTTAGTGTCATCAGTTGTGCCTTATCAATTAACATTTCTTCTGCTGACGTTGTCTGTTCAGGTTTGAAATAATTACGGAACCCGTCAGCAGTGGGTTCAAGTACCGCGAAGGATTCTACATCCGTTTGTTCTTGTGAAGCATCTGTTCTGCCAGGAGTAAAAGGAACGGTTACATCATGACCGGCATTCTTTGCTGCTTTCTCTATACCGGTACATCCGGCTATTACAATCAGGTCCGCCAGTGAAACATACCTATCGCCGGTATTGAACTCTTTTTGGATGTTTTCAAGGGTATTCAACACTTTCGCCAGTTGAGCAGGATTGTTTACCTGCCAATCTTTCTGAGGTACCAGACGAATGCGTGCCCCATTAGCTCCACCGCGTTTATCGGATCCACGGAAGGTGGATGCTGAAGCCCAGGCGGTGGCTACCATTTGAGAAACTGTGAGTCCGGAAGCGAGTATTTTACTTTTAAGTGCAGCGATGGCTTTAGTATCAATCAGTTTATGCGTAACAGCCGGTACAGGATCTTGCCAGATCAGCTCTTCCTTAGGTACCTCTGGTCCGAGATAACGGGTAACGGGTCCCATATCGCGGTGTGTAAGTTTAAACCAGGCACGAGCAAATGCATCTGCAAACTTATCAGGGTTTTCATAAAAGTGCCTTGAAATTTTTTCGTAGACAGGGTCCACTCTCAAAGCAAGATCTGTGGTGAGCATTGTTGGTGCATGCTGTTTGGACGGATCATGCGCATCGGGTACTAAACCGGCACCTGCATCATCTTTTGGTTTCCACTGATGTGCACCGGCGGGGCTTTTGGTTAGTTCCCATTCGTAGCCGAAAAGATTCTCGAAAAAATTATGGCTCCACTTTGTCGGGGTAGTGGTCCAGGCGCCTTCAAGTCCACTCGTAATGGTGTTAATTCCATTACCGGTGCCGAATGTGTTTTTCCAGCCGAGTCCTTGTTCCTCAATGCCTGCAGCA
>CAZMRM010000453.1:0-2924 GCA_964568515.1 uncultured Chitinophaga sp.
ATGAAATATTGACTCCTTTTCTTGTTTTATCGTTCTTATACCAATCAGCATCCAGGTATGTTTGTCTCAATAAAGCAATGGACCCCATTAATGAAGAGGGATAATCTTGTGTGGAGGTTCCTTTATCAAAGGAGTACAAAGCCGCTGCCTTATCCTTAATTATTAAGTCATTTTCCTTTCCATCGCCAAGCGAAACAACGGTACCAGATCCTCTTACGATCCCATCTTTTTGAAAAGTAAGTACAGTTCCGAAACCCATGGTTCTCATTTCTTCCGCTGCTTTGGCGTCAGCAACAAACAACCGCAAGGCATCTATTTCCGCTTTGATGGCCTGGTTCCATCCGTAGGCTCCCTTAATATTACTGGATAGTTGCGGACCGGGCCCGGTGCTGCTTCGCTTGGGTTCGGCAATACCATAGGTCGTGTAAGCATCAATAAGTGCCGGATAGATATATTTACCCTGAAGATCATATTCAACAGCTCCTTTAGGGATCGTCAGATTATTACCAATGCCGGTGATCAATCCATCTTTGATCAAAAGGGTGCCATTTTTTATTTGTTGTTCCTCATTTACAATCAGTGTTGCATTTTTAAATGCATAGATGGTATGATTGGGATTGGAAGTACCGTTGATGGGGAATGTTTCCTGGGCGATGAAATTGTGGCAGCATATTAAAAACAATGAGAGCAGGAATATTTTTTTCATATGAGATAATGGATAAATTAAATCAGCCTAATATGATCAAGAGTTGATTAGGATGCAAACAAAAATAACATTTTAAATGAATACTATTTAAAAGAAGTGTACAGTGAAATTTGAGCTATTTTTAGTACTTTTGAGGCCAATCAAAAAGAAGAGCACATGTATAAAGGTTTATTTTACACGCATTTAGTTTCAGTTAATTTATTTTTATTGATTTATTTAATCAAAACCATTTTGTTGGTTGCGAACAGGCAGGAGGGACTTACTAAATTTACAAAAGCAGTGAAGGTGCCGGAAATGATTATCAGTATATTATTTTTATTAACCGGTATTTATATGCTGACACAAATTCCTGTCATTAACACATTAATGATTATTAAAATTGTGATCGTGTTCGCATCCATTCCGATAGCTGTTATCGGATTTAAAAAAAGAAAAAAGCCTCTTGCAGTCTTTTCATTTGTTTTAATTGTTGCAGCATATGGTTTGGCGGAGATGAGTAAAAAACGAGGTACAAAAGCAGTTGAAACGCACCAGGAGGAAAATAGCGTACCAAAGCTGGTTGATGGGAAAACTGTTTTTGAAGCAAACTGTAAATCCTGTCATGGAGAAGATGGACAGTTGGGATTGATGGGGGCCCCCAATCTTGCTAATTCTGTATTGGATACGAATACAAGAATTGAAATTATTAGAAATGGCAAAGGTGTCATGCAGCCGTTTGGTGGTATATTGACGGATGAAGAAATTCATGCGGTAGCCACTTACATCGAAACATTAAAAAAATAAGGATTTTACCTACATAAAATTGTGTTTGATACAGCAACAAAAAGAGAAACAGCCATCTTGGTTGGATTGTTAAGCAGAAACCAGGATGAAGATACTTTGAAAGAGTATCTGGATGAGTTGGAATTTTTAACACAAACGGCGGGGGCAACAGTTTTAAAACGTTTTACACAACGGCTGGAACATCCGGATTCTAGAACATTTATAGGATCCGGCAAGTTGGCGGAAGTACAGAAATACGTTGCAGAAAATGCAATTGACCTGGTGATTTTTGATGATGAGCTTTCTCCCGCACAACAAAGAAATCTTGAAAAAGCAGTAAACCCCACACCGGAAATAAAAATAAAAGTAGTAGACCGTACACGCTTGATTCTGGATATATTTGCAGCAAGAGCGCGTACCGCACATGCAAAAACACAAGTAGAACTGGCTCAATCCATTTATCTGTTACCCCGGCTTACCAAAATGTGGAGCCACCTGGATCGGATCAAAGGAGGGATTGGTATGAAAGGGGCCGGTGAAACAGAGATTGAAACCGACCGGCGGATCGTTCGTGATCGTATTGCCTTTTTAAAGGAGCGGTTGAAGACGATAGATAAACAAATGGAAACGCAGCGTAAAAGCAGGGGTGAAATGATACGTGTAGCACTGGTCGGATATACGAATGTCGGAAAATCCACTATCATGAATGTGCTGAGTAAGAGTGAGGTATTTGCAGAAAATAAACTGTTTGCTACACTGGATACAACCGTCAGAAAAGTAGTAATTGAAAACCTTCCGTTTTTACTTTCAGATACTGTAGGATTTATTCGTAAACTGCCAACTACTCTTATCGAATCTTTTAAATCAACACTGGATGAGGTAAGAGAAGCAGATATTCTTGTGCATGTAGTGGATATCAGTCATCCTGCCTTTGAAGATCATATCAATGTGGTTAATCAAACATTGGCGGATATTGGTGCAGGCGACAAACGAGCCATTCTTGTATTTAACAAAATGGATGCATTTACATTTGAAGAAAAAGCAAAAGATGATCTAACCCCTTTAAACAAACGAAATCTTAGTCTGGATCAGTTGAAAAATTCGTGGATGAGCAAGTTAAACGCTCCTGTACTCTTCATCTCTGCTGCAAAAAAGGAAAACCTGGAAGAGTTCAAAAAAGTATTGTATGAAAGTATAAAGGAACTTCATCAAGTAAGGTATCCTTACAATAAGTTTTTATATTAAGAATACTTTTCAAATGATTTTTTAACGCTTAAACAGGGCTCGTTTCATTTTCTCGTCTTTTTCATACACATCAATGAAAAAGAAAACCGCCCCCTGCTCAGTTACTTCTATAGTATAATAATCAATATAGATGGGAATAGGCTTTCTCATATAGATGTATTTTTGTTCCTCTTTTACCAAATCAATTAACAATTCTGAAACAGGATATTTT
>CAZMRM010000454.1:0-2873 GCA_964568515.1 uncultured Chitinophaga sp.
AATGCATGTACATTCCGTAGAATACAAGTCAAAAATAGACAAATTTCCGTATTTTACGCTCTTCGTTTTATCTTTAAAAAATATCTTTTTTAACATCTTTGTCCTATTGCTATAGGTAATGCCTTCAATAATAGCAGAAATGCAAAAAAATTGAATTTTAATATAATTTTTGGTGTACAGAAAATTATAGAAGGTGTCCTAACAGCTTATTATCGTTGCCGTGTTAAAAAATCATCCCCTCATTTTTTATTACGAACCATTAACAGGTTCCTGAATTGGTCATGGATACATTTTTAGTAGCAACTGAAAATCAGAAAATGCACATTTTGTAATTCTAAAAACGCAGATTTTAAAAACCACACATTCCATTTTTACATTTTACCATGAAAAATTATTTAACAAACCAAGCAATTGCTTCGTCTTTAGAAACAGTTCTGCTGTTTACATTTTTGATGATGTGTCTCGGTTCTTTCGCACAACCTAAAAAAGATGTGATGAACAGTGTGATTCCTCCTTCTCCCAATGCTGCGGCCCTGGGAAAATACGGTGAGATTCCTGTAAGTTTATACACGGGAACCGCTTCCATTGAAGTACCCATCTATGAAATTAAAACAGCTGATTATACTGTTCCTGTTTCTTTATCCTATCATCCTTCCGGAATTCGTGTAGATGAAGAAAGCAGCTGGGTAGGATTGGGATGGACGCTTAACGCAGGAGGAGTGATCACACGCTCGGTTGCAGGTTTGAACGATGACCATGCCAGTTTCGGCTACCTGACTGGTAATCCCATTCCTGCTGCACTAAAAACCTATACGCCCCTCATTACAGGTAGTGATGGAAATACGTACGCCAGCTTTTTAAAAAATGTAAGTGATAATTATAAAGACACCGAACCGGATGTGTTTTATTATAATTTTAATGGGTACTCCGGAAAATTTGTGTTTGATGAAAATGGTGTTCCTCAAACCATTCCATTCAGCACCTTACGGATTGAAGTAAATCCGCATGAATCGCCGTTGATGAACTTTACGGTTATAACACCGGATGGTATACGTTACCTGTTTGGCGGAACGGGTTATGTAGAGGAATCGCGGCCAGAATATGCACAATATTCTGATTATTACGAGTTTCTTACACAAACCAAAATGCATGAGTATTTCAAATCGGCCTGGTACCTCCGGCAAATTAAATCGCCAAATGGTGAACTTGTAAATTTTACATATCAGCCGGAGACCATACAAAATGAGAGTAATTTTTCGCAAACGCGTTTCATTGATATTTATAACAATGTGAGGACCCAGTATTCCGGTAACTCCACGGTGAAAAATTTTATCAATGCCCTCCGTTTGTATAAAATCAATTCCGGCCCTTGTGAAGTAGAATTTTATACCAATAAAGTAAGACAGGATCTAAATTCAACAAATGCAAAAGTGTTAGAAAAAATTATTATCCGTAAAAATGGAAATGTGTTGTCCAATTATGTTTTCAATACAGGTTACTTTCAAAGCTCAGGTACTGGTGCGGAATATTTAAAGAAACGCTTAAAACTGATCAGTGTACAGGAATTCAGTGCTGATATGGGTACCAGTAAACCGCCTTACTCATTTACCTATGATGAAGCAGCGATGTCCCCCCGAAACTCTTTTAGCCAGGATCATTGGGGATATTATAATGGACGTCCTAATCCTTCTCTTGTGCCCAGTTTAAGAGAAAAACAAAAAGATGTGGCCAAAACTTGTCTGGTATTTGATGGCAGCGGCAGGTTCACTGCTTCTGGATGCACAGGAGATCAGGGGTACCTCAATCCGGATCAATTTTTCTTAGTACAATATGCGGGTGCAGACAGGGAACCCCGGTTTCCGGAAATGCGTGCACTCAGCTTAACAGGGATTGTTTATCCTACGCAAGGTTATACTAATTTTACCTATGAACCACATAATTTCAAATTACCAGTACCTAAATATGTATTTCAATTGTTTACTAATTCTGCCAACGCCAATAATTCCAATGCTTCTTTTAATACGGCAATCACAAATGTGAACATGGTGCAGGTATTACAAGGCGTGAATAATGTAAATACCACCCTCCCGTTTTATGCAGACGTTACCATCGGTTTTTCAGCATTACCATATATGGATGAATTAAAATTGTGTCCCTATCCGAAAGCATCTATCTATTTTAAAGATGTTACGAGCAATCAGGTGCTTATTGATTTTCTGGCAAGTGGAAACGCTCCTTCACCAACGGTTTATCCGGCTACAGGAACAGGAACAGCCATTGAAAAAGTTGGTAACTCCTGGACTATACACGATGTAGCCATCAATCCTACTCATACCTATACACTTTATGCTTCCAATTATCCCTGCCAGTATCTTACAGAGCCAGTACAATATTCCAATTGCACCATGCAAATGTACATTCCTACCAACACGGTAGAAACGTACAATGCAACTGTTGGCGGGTTACGCATCAGCAAAATAGAAAGTGGTGGAAATACTTTTGCCCCGACGGTGAAAAAATATATTTACAAAGCATTTGGAGAAACGCAGGATATTTCTTCAGGAGAAATAGGACAAATACCGGTTTACATGGAATTGCAAAAAATGATCTCTTCCTACTATGATCCTGCCGTCATTAAAAAGCATATGTTTACATTGAAAGAAGGGCAAAATCATTCCCTTGTAACCACCACAGCCTTATACACACCCATCATTTCAATTAGCTCCGGTTCAAGGTATGTGCTGGGACAAACTAATGGAAAACCGGTTGGTTACAAGGAGGTGCAGGAATGGATCTGTGATAATACGAATGCCACTATTGCTGCGGGAGGTAAAATCATTCACCGTTTTACAGGTTTTGGTGCTTATCCGGAT
>CAZMRM010000455.1:0-2846 GCA_964568515.1 uncultured Chitinophaga sp.
TTCAGTTCATCACTTGATTTAACAATCAGGGCACAAGGGGTATATAATCAGGTGCGCAGGCCAGAAAAGGTAGCGGGGTATGCCTGCTTGTGCGACTGTCGATGACCTTTTCTGGCCGTGCCAACCGAAGATTTAGCATAGGTTGGAGCTTTTTTTTGCTTGCCTGCACACTATGCATGGGAACCACTATCAAGAAAAAGAGATAAATAGTATTGCTTGGTATAAAGTTCCCGATACTCACTTAAATTTTATATAAGGGGGCTAATTCAAATATTGTTTCGCTTTTTCCAAAGCCCTTGTTAATCCTTGAGAGTTAGTACCACCAGCAGTTGCGTAAAAAGGTTGCCCTCCACCACCACCAAGTATTTCTTTTGCAATTTCACGAATGATCTCACCTGCATTCAACTTTTTATCTTTCACAAGATTATCAGAAATAATTACAGATAAACTAGGCTTCCCCTTGATATCTGCTCCTAAGACCATGAACAGATTATCCACCTGGTCCCGTAGTTCAAAAGATAAGTTTTTAATAGCATCTGCTGAATCAAGTTCAATTTTTTCAGCTATAAAATTGATACCATTTATCTCTTGCTTTTTATCCAATAATTCTTTTTTCACTTCTTTTGCTTTCTCTCGAAGCATATTTGTAATTTGTTTCTGCAATTCTGAATTTTGATCCATTAAAGATTGGATGCTTTTCAAAACATCTTTTGGGTGCTTTAAAAGTGTTTTTAACTCATGAATCAGCTCATTCTGTTCTGTAAAAAACTGCTCTGCCTTTAAAGAGGTAATGGCTTCGATTCTTCTTATTCCGGATGCTACAGCAGATTCTGATACGATTTTAAATAATCCTATTTGTGCTGTAGAGGGTACATGTGTACCGCCACATAATTCAATTGAATAATTTTTATCGAATGTTACAACTCTGACGGTGTCTCCATACTTCTCTCCAAAAAGCGCCATGGCACCTATTTTTCTCGCATCTTCTATCGGCATCTCCTGGATATCTGAAACAATATTTTCACGTATCTTATGATTCACAATTTTTTCAATTTTATGAATCTCTTCATCAGTTAATTTTGTGAAATGTGAAAAATCAAATCTCAAGTGATTTTCATTGACCAAAGATCCTTTTTGTTCCACATGAGTTCCAAGGACTTGTCGTAAAGCTGCATGAAGCAAATGTGTTGCACTGTGATTATTTTCTGTTAAATGGCGTCTTTCTCCATCTACTCTCGCATGAAAAATTTGCGATGGAGTTTCAGGAAGTTTTTCAGCAAAATGAATAATAATCCCATTTTCCTTTTTAGTATCAATGATTTTAATCGTTTCATTTGCTGTTTCAATGATACCGGTATCCCCTACCTGTCCTCCACTTTCTGCATAAAAAGGCGTATTATCAAATACCAATTGGTATTGCTGTTTTCCTTTCGCTTTTACCTGGCGGTATTGCACTATTCTAATATCACTTTCAAGTTGTTTATACCCGACGAAAATCCGACCTCCCTCATTGGCGCCACGGCCATCTATTAAAATCCAGTCACCTGTATCAACAGCTGTTGCTTCACGGGAACGTTTCTTTTGCTTTTCAAGTTCTGCCTGAAAACCAGTTTCATCAATACTTAAATCATATCCACGCGCAATGAGTGATGTTAAATCAAGAGGAAAGCCGTAAGTATCATAGAGCTCAAAAGCAACCGCACCGTCAATTGACGTTTTCTTTTTCGAAGATGCTGCGATGCATGCCTGATCCATACGTTTTAATCCATTTTCCAACGTTCTGAAAAACGCAATTTCTTCTTCCTTGATTACTTTTTCAATCAATAATTTCTGAGAGATAAGTTCCGGAAAGGCCTGTCCCATTTGAGCTGAAAGAACAGGTACAATGCGATACATAAAAGGTTCCTTCAAATTCAGTGATTGATACCCGTATCTTATAGCACGCCTTAAGATTCTTCTGATCACATAACCAGCACCTGTATTTGAAGGCAATTGACCATCTGCAATGCTAAAAGATATTGCCCTTATATGATCGGCAATAACACGCATGGCAATATTTACAATTTGCTGTTTCTTATGACTTTCTTGTTCTGGTCGGTAGCGACAACCACTCAATTCCTCAATCTTATTCAAAAGTGGTGTAAATACATCCGTGTCATAATTGGATTGTTTACCTTGCAACACTACACATAAACGTTCAAATCCCATTCCTGTATCAACATGCTGTGCCGGTAATTTTTCAAGTTTACCATCCGCTTTGCGATTGAATTCCATGAATACATTGTTCCAGATTTCAATTACCTGTGGATGTCCTGTATTCACTAACGTTTTACCATCAATTAATTCTCTCTCTTCATCCGTTCTTATATCACAATGAATTTCTGAACAGGGTCCACAAGGACCGGTATCTCCCATTTCCCAAAAATTATCCTTTTTGTTCCCCTTCAAAATTCTGTCTTCTGGTATAAATTGTTCCCACAAATCATAAGCTTCCTGATCAAAGGCCAGCCCGTCTTCCTCACTTCCTTCGAAAACAGTTACATACAATCTGCTTTTATCTATTTTATATACGGAGGTCAATAGTTCCCATGCCCAGGAAATTGCTTCTTTTTTAAAATAATCCCCAAAGCTCCAGTTTCCAAGCATTTCAAACATCGTATGATGGTAAGTATCAACACCTACTTCTTCCAGATCATTGTGTTTACCGCTTACACGGAGGCATTTTTGTGTATCAGCGACCCGTGGATATTTAATAGGTGCATTTCCCAAAAACAAATCTTTAAAGGGTGCCATACCAGAATTGTTAAACATCAATGTAGGATCATTCTTCACCACCATTGGTGCGG
>CAZMRM010000456.1:0-2821 GCA_964568515.1 uncultured Chitinophaga sp.
TATAAATAAAAATCGGGTAAAAAATCACCAGCCTTTGCATAAGCGAGGAGGCTGGTGACAGATACCGGATTAAACAAAATCCTACTTTACCAGATTTCAGCTCTTTCTTCTTTCGGACGATACATTTTATCACTGGGTTTTACGTCAAATGCATCATAAAACTCCTGCATATTGCTTGGTGCACCATTTGCACGAAAGTTACCCGGAGAATGTGGATTCGTTTGTATCATGTTTTTCAAAAATGCCGGACGCATATTCACTCGCCATTCCTGTGCCCATGCAATGAAAAAGCGTTGTTCAGCAGTAAAACCATCAATTTTGGACGGTACAGGTTTTCCTTCCATCGATTTTTTCAATGCATAATAGGCGATTGTCAAGCCACCCAAATCGGCAATGTTTTCACCCAAAGTCAATGCTCCTTTTACATGAATGTCCTCAATAGCAACATAATTATCGAATTGTTTTACAAGTATGTCTGTTTTGGCTTTAAAGCGTTCCATATCTTCTTTTGTCCACCAGTTTTTCAAATTTCCATCTGCATCATACTGTGCTCCCTGGTCATCGAATCCATGAGTAAGCTCATGCCCGATCACGGCTCCCATTGCACCATAATTCACAGCATCATCTGCTTCTGCATTAAAAAACACAGGCTGCATAATTCCGGCAGGGAATACAATTTCGTTGATGGTAGGATTGTAATAAGCGTTTATAGTAGGTGCCGTCATTAACCAGGATTGTTTATCAATAGGTTTTCCAAGACGGTTAACCATTTCATTAAAAGTATAAGTGTTTGCCCTCCACACATTGGCAATGTAAGCATCCGTTTTAATATCCAATGTAGCGTAATCTTTCCATTTATCAGGATAACCTATTTTTCTGATGACCTTATCCAGTTTAAGTTGTGCCTGCTTTTTGGTTTCTTCACTCATCCAGTCACGGGTATTAATGCGTTCCCTGTAAGCAGCAACCAGATTATCCACCATTACATTTACACGTTTTTTGCTGTCTTCTGTAAAATATTTTTTCACAAACAATTGTCCCAAGGCATCACCTAATGAATTATCAGTTGCCTCCAAAGCCCTTTTCCATCTTGCTTTTAAAGTTGGAGTTCCGACAAGTGTATTTCCATAAAATTTAAAATTCTGATTAACAAAATCATCACTCAGCTTACTTGCAGAGTGATTGATCAATGTCCATCTCAAATAGGTTTTCCAGTCAGCAATGCTTACTGTTTTTATTTCTTTATTCAACTCTTTGAAAAATTCAGGTTGTCCTACGATAATGTTGTTGATGTTTTTAATATTCACACCATTCAGGAAAGTGGTAAGCTGGATTTCAGGATAAGCCGCATTCATTTCCTCCAATGTTTTTTTGTTGTACTGCGTTTGAGGATCACGCAATTCGATTTGAGTCATGGATGCTTTTGCCAGATTGGTTTCCAGATCATACACCACTTTTGCATTTTGTCTGGCAATTTCCGGTTTATCTCCCAAAAGTTTAAAGATGCTTTCGATGTGTTCCAGATAAGCTTTTTGAATGCCCAGGGTACGATCATCTGTATTGGTATAATAATCACGATCCGGTAATCCGATTCCACCTTGAAAAACCTGAGTAATATATTCCGTGCTTATTTTCTGATCCTGATCCACATACATTATAAACATGGCAGGTATGCCAAGCGTGTGTAAATGGGATACGGTATTCATTAAATCCGTTGTATTTGTAATTTTATTGATGCGTTCGAATTCCGCATTCAATGGAGTTGCTCTTTCTTTATTTAATTTTACAGAATCCATTGCCAGGTTGTAGAAATCTCTTATTTTTTGAGTATTACTACCTGGCTTAGCTGTTTTATCAGCAGCAGCCTCTTTTAAAATAATACGAAGCCGGTCCGTATTTTTTTCATGAAGTTCCTTGAAACTGCCCCAACTGCTTTCTGAAGAAGGAATAGGGTTATTTTTTATCCAGTTTCCATTTACAAATGTAAAAAAGTCATCGGTTGGTTTTACCGTTTTGTCCATATTCTGAATATCAATTCCTGAGGCAGAAGGTAATGGCTCATTACTGATAAAAGCTGTCATTGAAATTGCAGCTACGGCAACTGCAGATAAGGTAACTATTGTTTTCATTTTATTTTATCGATTTAGGACATCGAATGTACTTCAAAAAAAACAATATTACAAACCTGTTATTGTTGAGTGGCAGATAGGAAGGATGACTGGTAAATACGAGAAAAATGAAGAATGTAACAGTGATAACTGCTCTTAATTTAAACAAGTATTACTTTTTCTTCTTCAATATAAACAATCAGTTTTTCTTTAATGGTATACCCCATTCTTTGAAGTAGATTCCCATAGTCAATAATCTGTTTCTTATGCACCGATTTTTCCCCTCCTGTTTTGTAATCAATAATGGTTGCAATATTACCCTCCATTATCACCCTGTCGGGACGAAAAAACTCTCCGTTTTCTGTGATAATTTCTGCTTCATTTTTCACAGAAAGTCCTGGAGCAAAATAAGGGGTTAACTGCGGCAGTGCAATAATTTTGGCAAGGGTGAGCAATAAATTTTCTTTTTCTTCCTGAATAATTAAACCTTCCTGCATCATGGACTCCAATGCAGGTTGAATATCTGTTTGTGTCTTGATTTTTGAAAGTGCCGTATGAACCATCACCCCATAATCTTTTTTTAGTTCCGCCATTTGAGTATTCCAAATGCCGGGAGCCGCTGCTCTCATTTTGATCTGGTCCCTCCATTGATTGCTGTTGAATGTACGCAACACATGATTTATCACAACCGGATGTTTCCTGGTATCCGTATG
>CAZMRM010000457.1:0-2799 GCA_964568515.1 uncultured Chitinophaga sp.
GCTGCTACAACCGCAATAACAGTAAGTCCTATTACCACCACTTCTTATACGGTTACAGGAAGTAATCCTGAAGGGTGCACGGATACTGCAATCGCAACAGCTTTCATAAAATTAAAACCAACAGCTAATTTTACGGCAGATACTGCAGGTTGTGTTCCTTTGGTCGTAAAATTTACAAATACCTCTACGCAGATGCTTGCAAATGCTACGTGTTTATGGGCTTTTGGTAACGGCATGAAAAGTCAGAACTGCGATCCTAATCCGGTAAGCTATACCACTGCCGGAATCTATCCTGTTTCGTTGACCATTGATAATGAAGGATGTAAAATGCAGATTACACGTTCTTCAATTACAGCTTATGCTTTACCCAATGCCTTGTTTACAGCGGACCCTAAGAAAACCGATTTATTTAATCCGACCATATCTTTTACCAAAGAATTAAAGGAGTTGACGAAAAATACCTGGACATTTGGGGATGGAACAACTGTTACAAATGCAGCTGATGAATACAGACACACCTATAAAGAAGAAGGAACTTATCATGTTTGCCTGGATGTGAGCAATATCAATAATTGCGTCGATCAGCACTGCCTCGATGTAATTATTACGCCGGGTTGGTCCTTTTATATACCCAATGCATTTACACCGGCAAATGATGATGTTCTGAATGCAGTATTTAACGCCAAAGGTGAAAACATTACAGAGTATCAGTTGCTGATATTTGACCGTTGGGGAAACCTTTTATTTCAATCCAACAGCTTGTCAGAAGGCTGGGATGGTAAAATGAAAAATGGGGTAGAAACAGCTAAACAGGATGTGTACGTGTATAAAGTGAATTTTAGAGATGCATCCAATAAAATGCATGAATATATTGGAAGTGTAACGCTTGTAAAATAATGGCTGGTCTTTTCAATTTTCTCAAAATCAGAAAGGCTTAGTATGCAGGAATGTAGAAAGTAAAGTGTCTATAATTAAATAAAACCTGTCCGGTTCAAGAAGTATTGTTTCACCTTCCCAGACTCCGACAGGTATATTTTTATAAAATGAGTTTCAACAATTTCAGTAACATAGGTAATCAACCGGAACCTTTTCAAGGAAGATGTAGATTCATTATTCTTCTTTTTCTGCCGTTTCATATTTTACAATATCACTTGCAAAATCCATAAAAAATTTATGTGCCGAGGTGAATGTAAAACGGTTATCTGCTGTTTTTTCAATGATGTTACGACGATTCAATGTGTTGATGAAATTCTTTCTTGAATCGGTATCTTTTAACTGTTTATTGGAAAGTATCAGATCAATGTAAGCAGAGTTTGTAAAATAGTTTTCTATTTCCTCAATTTCAAACTCACTGAACTGAATGCGTTCCAGAAAATTTTTACCATCACGGTCCAGCTCATAACTCAATAAAGCAATGAAAATACAGATGTCACGTGATAGCATTTCATTGGATTCGTCCGAAACCAGGTATGCATAATCCTGTGTCATTTTCAGTTCATAGTTAAAAGATGCTTTGAAAAAATAATTATACGATTGCTCATTTTCTTTCAAAACCTGGAACGTGCGTTCTTGTGGCAACACAAATTTACCACTCATAAGGTCTTCTACAATTTGGCGGTGGTGATTAGGAAATTCCATGTTTATTGATAGTTATTTTTGGTACTGTTAATGTTAGGTCGTTGATTTTGATTTTTTCAAATTCCGGTTTTGTACTGAATTCACGTTCTATATCCTCATCAAAAGCAAGTGTTGTCAAAGCAAAGAATTTTTCAATTTCTACTTTTTTATATTCTTCTTTTAACGTTTTGTTGCACCATTTGAAAAAATCCGGAACCGGCAGATTGGATTTTAATTTTTGTGTATAATGCTCTTTATCAAAGATCCATTTTTCATCATCATTCTGTTGTTCCTCAAAATACACATCCACATCGTTTTTAAACTGTTCGAATATTTCGGCCGCATTGAAAAAGGTGCTGGCAGAGTATACCGAGATCTCTTTTCGTTTTAAAATGCGTGGTACCTTACGTTTATATGGATTTTTAAGGAAAGTGATCCAGCCCGTTAAAATGATCGATTCTGTACGGATACGTTCGATCAGTGGCAATAGCTCATTGGTCAATATTTTGGATTGACGAAGCAGATTATCATTTACCTGTATCAGTTGGAAGTAAAGTTTTTCAAACAGAATACGGGAGCTTTCCTCATCAAAATTCAAACGGTATTTATTCGAATATTCCGAAATGTCGTACAGTTTATTCGCAATGGAAGCACTGTGATTGATATCGAGGATCTTATTCAATGGAATGATGTACTCATCAATCCAACGGGAAGCACGAACAATTTTTTCCCTGTAATCTATCTTTTTAACATTCGCTTTTAGCTCACGTGTTTCATTGAGCAGACTCAGCGTATTTTTTTCCACCATTTCATAAAATGCACGGATCTCATTCGCAAGTTCGGTCAAGCGGCTGTTAAGGATCACTTTATCCCCATTCAGCTGTTCACGGATTTTGCGGAACAGTTCAGCAATAGAGCTGTGATATTTTTCAATCGTTTCCGGTAACATGGGTTTGAATTCACTTAAAATAAATTCAATGAGGTTATAATATACTGTACGTATCTCATAATCCGAATTTACCGGACTCAATATCTTGTAATCCAGTAATTGGGGTTTTATGTGATTCTCATTTTTAGTAAGTATTTCATCCAGTGCCTCATGATTGATTACCCCATGTGTCGCCTGTACTTCATACAACTCGTGTATGAGCTCAAAATGTTCCAGTAAAAACCGGAGTATGG
>CAZMRM010000458.1:0-2764 GCA_964568515.1 uncultured Chitinophaga sp.
TATTTCACCGCCTATACGCATTGGATTCTACCCAAAAATAGAATGATCGAATAGGGTTTGGCCCTGCCATTTGCCATCGATTTTAATGGGTCGTATGTAAAAAGGATAGGACATGGAGGCTCTGACAGCTTGTGCAAGGTCGCCTTTCCGGAAAACAACCGATTGCTTTTGTTCAACATTGGATGCGACACAACGAAAAGGAACAAACAAACTATCGAAATTATAACTGGCAGCAGCAGCTCCGGCTCCGGCAAGCTCCATCATACCAAAGTCCATGGCTACCGGAGAAATTACATTTGTGGGCAAGGCATTGATAATGGCTGTATCCAGTTTAAGTGATATCCAGGAAGCATCATCATCATTCCGCTTAAAATAATAAGCGTATCTGGGATCAATAATTCCCTGTGTAAAGTTTCTGAATTTTTCGGTTTTTACCATCTCTTCAATTTGCGCAGGTGAATAACCGATGGCATAAAGAGAACCCACTAATGCACCAATTGAGGTACCTGTAATATAATCAACCGGAATATGATTTTCTTCCAGTGCTTTTAGAACACCAATATGTGCTATTCCGCTTGCACCTCCGCCACTCAATACCAAACCCACTTTTTGCGCATAGCTGTCAGGGATGCGATACATCAGGGTGAATAAAATAAAAAAGCAATATGTAAGATGTATGCGTTTCATTTATAAAATACGTGCAAAGCTACAGAGAATTTATCATGAAGAAATGGATTTTGTTCATTTATGGTTCAGCTGATTGAATGATTTGTACCCAACTGTTCCATTACATTTTTTAAATACGCCGGTGCATGTAAAAGTCGTGATCCGTACCAGGAGAATAACTCTCCATCCACCATCATTATTTTAGCATCTTTGCATATTGTTTGAAATTCCTGCACATGCTTTTCTTTAAAAGGATAGGGTTCGGAAGACAACAAAATCACGTCCGGTGATGCCTGTTGTAACTGTTGTATTTGTACTTCCGGATATCTCTTAAAAGGTTCACCTGAAAATACATTCGTCAAACCACAGCGATGGAGCATGTGATCTATGAATGTATCACTTCCTGCCACCATGTACGGTTCGCGCCAGATAAAATAAGCTACTTTTAAATTTAGGTCCCGAAGTGCTGATCTTACAACAAATGCATCGAAAGCATTAAAACTGTCTTCGATTTTTATTTTTAATGCTGTTGCGGCGGCTTTTCTGTCGAGTAATTCTCCTAATTTCTGAATCATCTCCAGGGCATCTGCAAGCGTGTAGATATCACTCATCCATACGGTATGCTGCAGCATTAATTGCTCTATTTGCTGTTGTTCATTCTCTTCTTTATTACCAATAATAAGATCAGGCTGTAGCTGTGCAATTTTTTCAAAATTGTAAGTCTTGGTCCCCCCAATACGTGTTTTATTACGAAACCAGGCATGCGGATGAATGCAAAATTTTGTGATGCCCACTACTTGTTCTTCCAAACCAAGATCATACAACAGCTCTGTTTGCGAAGGGACCAAAGAAATAATCCGTCGTGGAGTGGATACAATTTCAATTACTCTGTTTAACTGATCCGTAAAAAGTGCCATTGATTAAACTGTTTAAACAGGATGAACAGATTCAGTTTATTTACAGCTGCTATTAATGACTCAATGCGTCTATGATATCATATTTTGTAATGATATGAACGTTACCTCCTTTATCATTCACAATTACGGCATTGTTATCCTTGTTTATTTTTTTGGAAATACTTTCAATAGATTCTTCACTTCCTATTATTGGAAATGGCGGTTGTGCCACTGCAGCAATTTTCTCTTTTTTCAAGGATGGATCAGCAACCAGTTTTGCATACAAATGTGTATCATTAATGGAACCAACAAAGTTACCTTTATCATCGGTTACGGGAATCTGGGAAATATTGAATTCGGTTAATTTCAGACAAGCATCTTCCACACTATCGTTCATTGTAACGGTTACCAGTTTTCTGCCTTTGTTCTTCTCAATCAGATCAGCAGCTTTTCGCATTTGTTTTTGTTCCAGGAATCCCCGATCCCTCATCCAATCATCATTGTACATTTTTCCTAAATAGCGGGTACCATGATCATGGAAAATAACAACCACGACATCTCCTTTTTTAAGCTTGCCTTTTAACTGTAACAAACCGGCCATGGCTGAACCGGCAGAGTTTCCAACAAAAATCCCTTCTTTGCGGGCAATTTCTCTGGTCATTAACGCTGCATCTTTATCGGTTACTTTTTCAAATAAATCAATAATATTAAAGTCAACATTTGCTGGTAAAAAATCCTCACCAATTCCTTCGGTGATATAAGGATAAATTTCATTCTTATCAAAGATGCCTGTTTCTTTATATTTTTTTAAATACAGAACCATAGGTATCAATCCCCCAAATTTGAATGTTGGGATTTTTTTCTTTTAAGTATTTTCCTGTACCGCAAATAGTACCGCCGGTGCCTACACCAACCACCAGGTGAGTAATTTTACCTTCCGTTTGTTCCCATATCTCAGGACCGGTAGTTTCATAATGTGCTTGCGAATTGGATAAATTATCATATTGATTGGGTTTCCATGAATTTTGGATCTCTTTTGCCAAACGCGAGGAAACGGAATAATAAGAACGTGGATCTTCGGGTTCCACGTTTGTTGGACATACAATTACCTCAGCACCAAAAGCACGAAGTGCATCAAATTTTTCTTTGGATTGTTTATCAGTAGAAGTAAAAATACATTTATAACCTTTTATTACAGCTGC
>CAZMRM010000459.1:0-2753 GCA_964568515.1 uncultured Chitinophaga sp.
GTGAAGGAGTTCCACTTGAAAATTGTCTGCAGGATAAATATTGTACACACCTTGTCCCCCCGGTATATCCAACTCCTTTCTACGAAGCCGTTATGTGTATTGCCCTGTTCTTTGTTCTTTGGAGTTTGCGTAAACGCATTACCATTCCCGGAGTTTTATTTTCTTTATACCTTTTATTAAATGGAATTGAACGCTTTTTTATAGAAAAAATACGGGTAAATACACTCTATCATATCAATGGTTTTGGCTTTACACAAGCAGAATTGATCTCCACTATTTTTATTATTCTTGGAGGTGCCGGAATTTTGTATTTTAGAAGGATCCATAAGAGAGTATTGTATTAAAGTAATATTGCTATTGAAGCCGGTCCAAGAGTATTATTTTTTTAAGCAGTAATGGCACCAGGTAAATATCGCCTGATCTTCTATTGATTTTTTGATTCTACCTGTGGTACAGTTTAATTTCTCTGAACTTTCTATTCATGCAAGTTTGGTTTACGAAAAAAGGAGCTGCAGTCCGGCAATTAAAGCCCCTTACCGCTGAAAATCTCCTTCTTCGTTCACCACTCAGAGAACAACAACCTTTTATCCTGATAAAGTAACCGTTAAATAAATTATTGGTGGTTATACCGTGACGGTAGTTATGCCTTCTTAAATTTGCACTGCATTCGTCGAAATTTTTTCATAAAATGACCATCATTTATTATTTTTTCAATTTTGAAAAGGCTATTTTAAAAATTGTAAATTAGCTATCCGATACGATAAAATTATAATACTGTTCCGGTTACATCAAAAACATTTCTATAAAAACAAACATTATCATAACCTTCATACTAAAAAAACGTATTCAGCGGCCAAATGATTTAAATTACAATAGATAACCGGAGTAGCCGAAAATCCATAAGAGTAGGACCAACAAACAACAAACAAACAAATGGATTCACAAAAGGTAGACATGTTCATCATGTCCAACAACAAATTTTTTGA
The DNA here is from genome assembly GCA_964568515.1 of uncultured Chitinophaga sp. GTDB lineage: Bacteria > Bacteroidota > Bacteroidia > 2-12-FULL-35-15 > 2-12-FULL-35-15 > 2-12-FULL-35-15. Next base: position 987 of record CAZMRM010000459.1, read on the forward strand.
AAGTCACCAACTGGATGAAATCAGAAGCCGATTACTTTCTTTGGATGATTCTAAATGGCCCATTATCCAGACATTACAGTTTAAAGAACCGACAACCAGTTTAATCGTTTCTTTGCTTGGCGGTAACCTTGGAATAGATCGCTTTATTATTGGTGATACCGGCCTTGGAATTGGTAAACTCCTTACCTGTGGAGGATTTGGTATTTGGACCATTGTTGACTGGTTCATGATCATGGGCGCTACCCGTGAAAAAAATTTTCAGAAACTAGAGCAAATTCTTTATTAATAAAAATGCTTTTACTTCAAAAAAGAAAAATTTACTTCCTTATCATCACAGGATGTTTAGTGGGTTATACCTGGCTTTATTTCAATAATTCATCCATTGCCCCGCATCAGGAAAGCAGTATTTGTATAATGAAACAAATGACAGGTATATCCTGCCCTTCTTGTGGTTCTACACGCTCCATCCTTTCCATTTTACACGGTAATTTTGCAGAAGCTGCTCAATGGAATCCTTTAGGATTTCTGATGCTTATGCTGATGATTATTTTGCCTGTCTGGATAATTTATGATCTGATCTGGGGTAAAGATTCCTTTTTTGTTTTTTATGTAAAAGCGGAAGCCTGTTTTAAACAAAAGAGAATTGCCATACCATTCGTTACCTTCATTTTATTAAACTGGTGCTGGAACATTTATAAGAACTTATGAACTCAACCAATCAATTTATTTATCAACCCGGAGAGCATGAAGCCGAAAAAGCGTCCAATAGTTACCTCATGTCACTGGTAGCTGTTCTTGCAGGCTTACCACTTCCAATTTTAAACCTGCTGGCCACTTTATTCTTTTTCCTGGCCAACCGGAAAGGGACTTATTTTGTACGCTGGCATTGTATTCAGGCTTTGCTTTCTCAGCTTTCATTGTTATTTATGAATAGTTTTGGATTTTGGTGGACCATCTCCATCATTTTTACAGATGAGAAAGTCAGCAGTAACTACATTGCCTATATCATTACTGTTCTCCTTTTTAATATCATAGAATTTATTGCTACCATAAACACTGCTATCAAAACCCGTAAAGGGATTCATGTAAGCTGGTGGTTTTATGGTGATTTAACTGATTTAATCTGCAAACCCTAGATGAAGAAAATAACCTTACAATTTTTTATTATTGTCTTCTCTTTCTTCTTTACCTGGTTTTTACTAAGTAAGGCGGATTGGATGCAGATTTTTCATGTAAAAGAAATTACAAAAACAACCGAAGAAAAAATAGGCGACCTTATTTGGGAAGTACAAAAATCGGATGGTGACGTAATTAATGACAAAAAAATTATCAATACAATAGACAGTATTTTAATCCGTATTTGTAAAGCCAATGGAATAAACCGGGATCAGATCAAATTACATCTTATGAAAAGTGATGAAATAAATGCATTTGCGTTGCCGAACAGACATCTGATTATTAACAGCCAGTTGATCATGGATTGCGAAAACCCTGAAGAGTTAAGCGGTGTATTGGCTCATGAACTGGCACATATGGAACTTCATCATGTAATGAAAAAGCTCGTGGAAGAGATTGGATTATCGGCTTTGCTTTCTGTAACCAATGGAAAAGATATAAAAGTTATTAAAAACATGGCAGGAACACTGTCTTCATCTGCATATAGCCGTAACCTTGAGCAGGAAGCTGATTTAAGAGCCATTGATTATCTGGTTCAGTCCAACATTCATCCAAAATACTTTGCAAATTTTCTATTTCGCCTTTCCGATA
>CAZMRM010000460.1:0-2143 GCA_964568515.1 uncultured Chitinophaga sp.
TGGATACATTGGCGGTGGTGCCGGAGGAGGTTCTTCCATAGGTACAACCGGCTGTAAAAATAATGATGCCGGTGGTGGTGGTGGTGGAGCCGGCGGTTCCAATTTTATCAGCTCTTCTTTTTTTAATACTTCTGAAAACAATGGTACCATTTCCGGTAATGGAAGCATCGTTCTTACCTATACCATAAACAATTCTCCTGCTATTGCTTCCAGTATGGATAACTCCACCTGTGTTAACGGAAGAGTTGAATTAAGTGCGACTGCAACAGCCGGTACTATTGATTGGTACGATGCTCCTGTAAATGGCAGGTTGCTGGTTTCCGGAAATAAATTCACAACACCGGGAATTTATAAAACAACGATCTATTATGCAGAAGCAAACAATGAAGGTTGTTTAAGTTCATCAAGAACTCCTGTTACAGCCACTGTTTTAAAAGGTACATCAAGTGATACCACTGTCATTGCCTGCGAACGTTTTACCTGGTATTACAATACTTATACAACATCAGGTGATTATTTGCATACAATAAAAAATGTGCAAGGGTGTGATTCAATGATTACCCTGCATTTGACAATTCACCATAACACTGCAGCTGATACTGCTGCAGTTGCCTGCGAACGTTTCACCTGGTATGACAATACTTACACCTCGTCCGGTACTTATAAATATGCACTGAAAAACGTGCAGGGTTGTGACTCGGTGGTCACACTGCATTTAACCATTCATTATAACAGTTCAGGTGATACAACCGCAACGGCTTGTGAACGTTTCACCTGGTATGGCAGCACTTACACGAAGTCGGATGAGGTAACACATACATTCACAAATGTAGCCGGATGTGATTCAACACTTACATTGCACCTGACTATCCATAACAGCACAACAAGTGATACTACAGTTACAGCCTGCAAATCATTTACCTGGAACTACAATACCTATACGGAATCGGGTGACTTTACAGAGGTGCTGAAAAACAGCAGAGGTTGTGACTCTATTATGACACTGCATTTAACGGTTAACAACAGCACAACCAGTGATACTCATGCGGTTGCTTGTAACAACTTTACATGGTATGGTCATAACTATAATTATTCCGGCGACTACACACATGTTGCTAAAAATGCTTCGGGTTGTGATTCTATAATGATCTTACATTTGGTTATCAGCAACAACACAAAAGGCGATACAGCTGCTGTAAGTTGCAATAATTTTGTCTGGTACGGCATCATGTATACCGCATCAGGAGATTATACACATACATTGACCAATGCTGCTGGTTGTGATTCCTTGTTAACACTGCATTTAACGATCAACACTACTAAAATGGGAACTGTAAATATTACTGCCTGTGAAAGTTATACATGGTATGGGAATACTTATACTGCATCGGGCAACTATCTCCAAATATTAACAACAATTGTGGGTTGTGATTCATTATTAACCCTGCATTTAACGATTAAGAAAAACACGACCGGCGAAGAATCGGCAACAGCTTGTGGAAGCTATACCTGGTACGGAAACACGTACACTACTTCAGGTGATGCGACACATGTACTGGCAAACGCTCTTGGTTGTGATTCTACAATAACATTGCATTTGACCATCAAAGCACTTGACCTAACGTTAACAACAGATGGCGATACTATTTATAGCAATGAAATGAATGCTTCTTATCAATGGATGAATGCTGACAGCAAGCAATTGATTCAGGATGCAAGAAACCGAAGATTGGTTGTAAACAGGAGCGGGAATTATGCAGTTATCCTGAATAATGGTAAATGTGCAGATACTTCCTCAGCAATGCGTGTAAGCGCTACCGGAATAAAGAGCTACCCTAAAAATATAAATGTATCCGTATATCCAAATCCAAGTACAGGATTGTTTACCATTACCAGCGAAGGAAATAAAACTGCAACTGTCAAAATTATAAACATGGTCGGTAAGGTTGTACACCAAGAGGTAATGAATGGTTCTAAAGCTTCTATTGATATACAGGATCAGGCACCAGGAATTTATTTTGTGCAACTGATCTCTTCAGGCGGAATTTCGGAATATAAAATAATTAAACAATAAAATATACAACAAAAATAAAAAAAGGGAGAAAATGATCTCCCTTTTTTTATTTGGAAAATAATGTAACCC
>CAZMRM010000460.1:2153-2751 GCA_964568515.1 uncultured Chitinophaga sp.
TACAGATAATATAGGCAAAGTGCAATCTATCCGTATTCGACCGGCTACATCCTCTGATCTGATGGAAATAAAAAACATCGGTACGCAAACATTCATTGAGACGTTTGCAGATACCAATACAGAAGAAGATCTGAAAAAATATACTGCCGGGAGCTTTAATGAGAAGCAGTTGATGAAAGAATTATCCAACATTCATTCACAGTTTTTTATTGCGGAAATACAACAAAGATCAATAGGATACTTGAAATTAAATACCGGTAAAGCGCAAACAGAGATGAAGTCTGCAAATGCACTCGAGATCCAGCGTATTTATGTGTTAAAAGAATATTACGGGAAATCTGTAGGACAACTGCTGTTTAATAAAGCCAGGAAAATAGCCATGGAAAATAAAAATGATTTCATTTGGTTGGGGGTGTGGGAAAAAAATTCACGTGCCATACAATTCTATAAGAAGAATGGTTTTGTTGAATTTGCCCAACACGTATTTAAACTTGGTGATGACTTGCAAACAGATCTTCTTCTCAAGCTACAGCTTGTTAATACCTGAAAAAGGAATATCCGGACAACTTCTATCCTCTCTCATTGTACAGGAAAATCA
>CAZMRM010000461.1:0-2738 GCA_964568515.1 uncultured Chitinophaga sp.
TGATCATTTAGAAGATCTATCAATGCCTCAAAATTCTTGGCTGCGCTTCCCTCCCGGATAAGAATTTTCATCCCAAGATTCAGTTTTCCCAACGCTTCCTTTTCTGTAAAACATTCATGATCGGTACTTATACCGGCAGCAATATATTTTACAGCATCTTCATTTAAAAGTCCGGGAGCGTGACCATCTATTGGTTTACCATATTTTTTGGCAATGTTTATCTTTTCAATTACGTCCGGATCATTGTGTAAAACACCGGGCCAGTTCATCATTTCGGCCAGATAATGGATCTCGGGTTTTGATAATAAATAATCGATATCTTTTGTGTTAATGATAGCACCTGCAGTTTCAAACGTGGTGGCAGGAACACAGGAGGGAGCTCCAAAATAAAATTTGAAAGGGCTCTTATTCCCGTTTTCAATCATATATTCAACGCCTTTAATGCCCAATACATTTCCAATTTCATGAGGATCGGACACTGTTGCAACCGAGCCGTGAACAACAGCCAAACGTGCAAACTCAGTAGGTACCAGCATTGAACTTTCTATGTGCACATGCGCATCTATGAAGCCCGGTAAAATATACACATCATCCACCTTGTTAGAAGTTTGGTGTATACGGCTGATTTTATTACCTGTGATTTCGAGTTCAACAGGGTAGATCGTTTTACTATGAATATCAATTAAATTACCGGTAACAATCATAATGCGTTTTAAGATAAAATTACAGAATAGATTTAACTAAATTTTTAAATCCATTGTTATTAAATGAAAAGGGTTAAATAATAGTAGTTGAAAATGATTTCTTCCGAATGTAATAGATCTTTTCTATAAAAAAGAATGGTAACTCAAGTAATTTGCAAAATTTTTTCTGCAAGTATTCTGGCAATTTTTTCATTGCTTTCATGTGTCCATCCGGCAATGTGTGAAGATAGCATTACACGGTCGCTATGGATCAAATATTGAAATGCTTCCGGTAAAGCAGCTGTATCTAAATTTTCAAAAGAAGTCATTTCATATTCTAATACGTCCAGGCAGGCGCCCAATACTTTTCCTGTTTGAAGATGAGTTACCAGGTCGGAGGTATTCAATGACTTACCTCTTGCCGTATTAATGATATAAATGTTTTTTCTGAATTTATTAATAAATGATCGGTTGATTAAATGGTAAGTTTCTTCTGTTAGGGGGGTATGCAAACTGAGTACATCCGTTTCAGCAAAAATTGTATCCAGGGAAACTTCATGTATAAAATCATTCCCAAAACCTTTCTTGTATTTGTCATATGCAAGCACGTTAACCCCGAATCCTTTTAATCGTTCTGCAAAAGCACTTCCCATGTTTCCGTAACCGATGATACCGACTGTTTTGCCCGTCAGTTCAATACCGCGGTTCCCTTCTCTTATCCATTTCGCTTCTCTAACTTCTTTATTGGCTTTGCATAAATTATTGAATAAGGATAGTAACATTCCAAGAGCGTGTTCAGCCACTGCATCACGGTTCCCTTCCGGTGCATGGAGGCAAATGATACCTTTATTCTCTGCATAAGCCGTATCAATGTTTTCCATACCGGCACCCGCACGTGCAATAAATTTTAAGTTGATGGCTTTATCAATAATGTTCTTATGGATCTTTACCCGGCTACGAATTACAATACCATCATAGAGATGAATATTTGAAATAATGTCTTCTAGACTCCATTTGTATTGCAGGTCACAGGTGTATCCAGCCTTTTCAAGTGTTTGATGAAGGGTAGGATGATTTGAATCAATAAAGAGAATTTTCATTTTATAATTTCAAATGATAAAATTAATTAAGTACCTCACCATTTTGGTGTCCCATAAATTTTTAAGTGAGTATGAATGTTGTACCAAAATTACTTTTTCAACTTTCTTAGCGAAAGTTATTGATAAACTTATGATGCAATCGTTCCTGCAAAATTTTCTGTTGTGATACAAACATTTCGATAGTCACTGATTTTTTAAATGCATTTGATGCTTATGGAGAACAGAACAAAAATATATTATTCTAATTCATCATAAAAGGGCGCCTCTGAGCATTAAAATAGAGAATGAAAAATAAATAATTAAACCGGTAACATCAACGAGGGTTGCAACAAATGGTGCAGAAGAAACGGCTGGATCCAGACCGAATTTTTTTAAACACAATGGAAGTAAGGAGCCCATTAATGTACCCCACATAACAACACCAACCAATGAGATCCCCACTGTTATTGCAATTAATTGCCAGTGCGGGCCATAGCTTTCTACAAAATAGGACCATAGTGCTACCCTTATAAAGCCGATGAATCCCAATATTAAACCTATCGTTAAACCGGTTGCAAATTCTTTTTTTACAATTGTCCACCAATCCTTTATAGAAATCTCACCAAGTGCCAGTGCACGGATGATCAATGTAGAAGCCTGTGAGCCACTGTTTCCTCCACTGGAAATAATAAGTGGAATAAACAAGGCAAGGATAACGGCTTTGGCAATTTGGTCTTCAAAAAAGCTCATTGCTGTAGCAGTCAGTGTTTCACCAAGAAATAAAATGATTAACCAGCCTACACGTTTTCGGATCATTTGACCAAAAGGTGTGCTCATATATGGTTCTTCCAACGCTTCCATTGCCGCCATTTTTTGAACATCTTCTGTTTCTTCTTCTCTCCTTACATCCACTACATCATCAATGGTAATCCGTCCTACAAGTCTGCCGAGCCCATCCACAACCGGTAATACAACC
>CAZMRM010000462.1:0-2736 GCA_964568515.1 uncultured Chitinophaga sp.
TGTTCGTGGTGCATTGGATACATCCGGAGTGGATGGTCGTAACCAGAGACGTTCGAAATACGGAACGAAAAAACCAAAAGCTGGCGCTAAGGCAGCAGCTCCGGCTAAGAAGAAATAGGCTCATGCTGAAGCTACGGCCTACGCAGTAAGCCTGAGTTAGCTTGCAGACTGTGTCCTCCGAAGCTTTAGCGAAGGAGGATTGCGATACATAATATGTAAGAAAATATAAAGATTTGTAATTAGTATATATAATGAGAAAGACCAAAGCCAAAAAAAGAATTCTTTTACCGGATCCGAAGTTTAACGACATTCTCGTAACACGTTTTGTGAATAATCTGATGTATGATGGTAAAAAAAGCACTGCTTATGATGTGTTTTATGATGCAATCGAAATTGTTCAGAAAAGAACAGAACAAGATGGTGTGGAGACCTTCAAAAAAGCATTGAGTAATATTACTCCTTCTGTGGAAGTTCGCAGCCGTCGTGTTGGTGGTGCCACTTTCCAGATTCCATCTGAGATTCGTCCGGAAAGAAAACTTTCCATGGGTATCAAATGGATGATCCTTTATGCGCGTAAACGCAATGAAAAATCAATGGCTCAGAAACTGGCCGGAGAAATCGTTGCTGCTTCTAAAGAAGAAGGTGCTGCTTTTAAAAAGAAAGAAGATGTGCATAAGATGGCAGAAGCAAATAAAGCATTCTCTCATTTTAGATTTTAAAATAAAAGAGTATCAATTATTGCTGTCGCGGTAATTGATATTTTTTTTAACGCTATTAAACAAAACAAAAATGTCAGATTTAAAATATACAAGAAATATTGGAATCGCTGCTCATATTGATGCTGGTAAAACCACAACAACGGAGCGTATCCTTTATTATACAGGTGTAAACCACAAAATAGGGGAGGTGCATGATGGTGCTGCTACCATGGACTGGATGGTTCAGGAGCAGGAGCGTGGTATCACCATTACTTCGGCTGCTACTACCTGTTTTTGGAAATACAGAGGAAATCAATATAAAGTAAACATCATTGATACCCCGGGTCACGTGGATTTTACAGTAGAGGTGAACCGTTCATTGCGTATCCTTGATGGATTGGTGTTTTTATTTTCTGCAGTTGACGGTGTTGAGCCGCAATCAGAAACAAACTGGCGCTTAGCGAATAACTATAATGTAACCCGTATCGGTTTCGTAAATAAAATGGATCGTTCCGGTGCCGATTTTTTAAATGTTGTAAAACAGGTAAAAGAAGTATTGGGCGGTAATCCAACACCATTGCAATTACCAATCGGTGCAGAAGAAACATTCCGTGGAGTGGTGGATCTGATCAATTTCCGTGGAATTGAGTGGAACGAGCATGATCAGGGAATGACTTACAAAGAAGTTCCTATTCCTGATGATTTATTGGAAGAAGCAAAAGAATGGAGAAGCAAATTGCTGGAATCCATCGCTGAATTCGATGATAAATTGATGGAGAAATTTTTTGATGATCCTAACTCTATTACTGAAGCTGAAATATTAGCAGCTTTACGTCAGGCTTGTCTTGCAAATAAAATTGTACCGATGGTTTGTGGTTCTTCTTTCAAAAACAAAGGAGTACAAACCATGCTGGATCTGGTGATGGAACTGATGCCAAGTCCATTGGATAAAGAAAATATCAAAGGAACTCATCCTGATACCGGTGAAGAAATTACCCGTAAACCGGATGCAAAAGAACCATTCACAGCATTGGCGTTTAAAATTGCAACCGATCCTTTCGTGGGTCGTCTGTGCTTCTTCCGTGCCTATGCAGGCCGTTTGGATGCCGGCTCTTATGTATTGAATACCCGTAGTGGAAATAAGGAGCGTATCTCCCGTATTTTCCAGATGCATGCAAACAAACAAAATGCAATCGAATTCATTGAAGCCGGAGATATCGGAGCTGCAGTGGGATTTAAAGATATTAAAACAGGGGACACCTTATGTGATGAAAAACATCCGATCGTATTAGAGGCAATGAATTTCCCTGAACCTGTGATCGGTGTGGCCATTGAGCCCAAAACACAGGCTGACCTGGATAAACTGGGTGTTTCTCTGGCTAAACTGGCAGAAGAGGATCCTACCTTCCGTGTAAAAACAGATGAAGACAGCGGACAAACCGTTATCAGCGGAATGGGGGAGTTACATCTGGAGATCATTCTGGATCGTTTGAAACGTGAGTTTAAAGTTGAATGTAATCAGGGACCTCCTCAGGTTTCTTACAAAGAAACCATCAATGCAGAAGTTCAGCACCGTGAGGTTTATAAAAAACAAACCGGTGGTCGTGGTAAATTCGCGGATATTCAGGTGATCATTTCTCCGGTTGATGCTGATTTTGATGTAACAACCAAATCGGGAGGTTTACAATTTGTGAATGAAATTTCAGGTGGTAACATTCCACGTGAGTTTATACCGGCAGTGGAAAAAGGCTTTAAAGCTGCCATGGTAAATGGTGTATTGGCAGGTTATCCTGTGGATTCATTAAAAGTAAGATTGATTGATGGTTCATACCATAATGTGGATTCGGATGCCTTGTCATTTGAGATTTGTGCACGTACCGCATTCCGTGAAGCATTGCCGAAAGCAAAACCGGTACTTTTGGAACCGATTATGAAAGTAGAAGTATTGACTCCTGAACAAAACATGGGTGATGTTGTAGGGGATTTGAATAAACGCAGAGGGCAGATCGAAGGAATGGATTCCAGAGCCGGTTCTCAG
>CAZMRM010000463.1:0-2731 GCA_964568515.1 uncultured Chitinophaga sp.
GGACTGGGTTGTGATGAACGAAATAAAGAAGCAGTCAATAAAATTTTTAAAATAAAGGAACGTGCCGAATATAAAAGCATGGTGGTACTGGTATGTGACGAAAAAATGATCAACCGATATGTAAAAGAAGTACCGGCTATTGCCTGGGATCTGATGGAAGCAGCCGGAGATGATCGACTCACCATTATTTATCCGGATGGAAGAATGCTTGCTGAAAACATAATTGCCGCCGATGGCAGTGTGGGAATACGACTGGTAAAAGATGAATTCTGCCGCAACCTGATCCACAAATTCGGCAAACCCCTTGTTTCCACCTCCGCTAATATAAGTGGAGAACCCACTCCTACTATATTTTCGGAGATTAATAATAAGATTATGAATAAAGTAGATTACATTGTAAATTTGCGCCAGCAGGAAACCAATAATCCGAAACCCTCTACTATTATTAAAGTAGCCATGAACGGAGAGATTAAAATTATCAGAAAATAATAATTTAAGAAGTATGGAAAGTTTATTCGACCCGGCAGAAAACGATCTGATCATTCAGCGTATTCAAAAGCTGAGTCCGGCTTCCCAGGCACAGTGGGGAAAGATGGATATTGCACAAATGCTGGCACATTGTCAACAACCTTTATTGGTTGCCTATGGCGACCTTAAAATAAAAGGAGGAATAATGAGTATTTTATTCGGCGGAATGGTAAAACGTATGCTTTTAAAAGAGGGACCTTACAAACACAGCATGCCCACTGCAAAAGAATTTATTATTACCGATAAAAAAGAATTTGAAAAAGAAAAAAAAGCATTGATCGAATTGATACAACGCTTTTCAAAACAAGGTCCTTCAGGCCTTAGAAAGGATCCTCATCCTTTTTTTGGTAAATTGTCATCTTCCGAATGGGATTGCATGCAATGGAAACACCTGGACCATCACTTAAGACAGTTTGCCGTATAATCACTTTGAAAACAAAACTTACTCATCCTATATTTCCAGTTGTTTCCGAAGCGGCTACTGAAATGAATATTTCGGCATACGTTATTGGTGGCTGGGTTCGTGACCTTATTTTACAACGTCCTTGTAAAGACATTGATATTGTTGCCATTGGCAGCGGCATCGAGCTGGCAGAACGTGTTGCCAAAAAACTGGGAAATCATTTTCATGTAAATGTATTTAAAAGCTTTGGAACCGCTCAGTTGGTATATGAAGATTATGACATTGAATTTGTAGGTGCACGCAAGGAATCCTATCGTTCAGAGAGCCGAAAACCCATTGTGGAAAATGGTAGTCTGGAAGATGATCAGAACCGCAGGGACTTTACGATCAATGCTTTGGCCATATCCCTTACAGCACCTCACTACGGAGAATTACTGGATCCGTTTCAGGGGTTAAAAGATATGGAACTGAAACTCATTCGCACACCGCTGGATCCTGATATTACCTTTTCAGATGATCCTTTACGTATGATGCGCGCCATTCGGTTTGCTACACAGCTCAATTATACCATTGAACCGTCCTGTCTCGCCAGTATCACAAAAAACAGGGAACGTGTTAACATTATCTCCAAAGAAAGAATCACGGATGAACTTAACAAAATAATTCTTTCATCCCAACCCTCTATCGGATTTAAATTATTATTTGATACCGGACTTTTGCACCTGATTTTTCCGGAAATGGTGGCATTACAAGGAGTGGAAACCAGGAACGGAAAATCACACAAGGATAATTTTTACCATACACTGGAAGTTTTGGATAACATTTGTAAAACGACTGATGACCTGTGGTTAAGATGGGCAGCCATTTTACACGATATTGCCAAACCGCCCACCAAACGCTTTGAGGCCGATCATGGCTGGACATTTCACGGGCATGAAGACAAAGGAGCACGAATGGTTCCTCAGATCTTTGCTAAACTCAAACTTCCATTGAATGAAAAAATGAAGTACGTACAAAAACTGGTGCTTCTTCATTTGCGTCCCATTGTACTTGCGAAAAATGAAGTTACAGATAGCGCGGTAAGAAGATTGTTGTTTGAAGCAGGCGACGATATTGATGACCTGATGAAATTATGTGAAGCAGACATCACCTCCAAGAATGAATTCAAAGTAAAAAAATATCTGAAAAATTTTGAACTCGTTCGTCAAAAATTAAAGGATATTGAAGAGAAAGATAAGATCAGAAACTGGCAACCACCGATCAGTGGGGACGATATTATGAAAACATTTAATATTGCTGCCGGAAGAGAAGTTGGTATCATTAAAAATGCAATTCGTGAAGCAATCCTTGATGGCATCATCAACAATGATTATCAGGAGGCTTTTGATTTTATGCTGACAGAAGCCCGGAAATTGGGACTGAATCGTACAAAATAAATTTCAATTTCATACACTCATTCTTCAAGCATGTATCCACCAAAATATCATCAGGAAGACAATATTGATACGATCGTAAGAACAATACAACAATTTCCGCTGGCAACCATTATTTCGGCAAATGGAGAAGATTGTTATACGACCCATATCCCATTGATCTATTCTAAAACAGAAAATGGTTTCGGTAAATTAACCGGTCACCTGGATAAGAACAACCCTCAATGTGCATTCTTAAATAACAGAAAAGTATATGTTATTTTTAGCGGACCCAATACTTACATATCTCCTCATACATACACCACCAGTCAATTGCCTACCTGGAACTATATTAAAGTGCACCTGGAAGGAATGGCAACAACAACAC
>CAZMRM010000464.1:0-2717 GCA_964568515.1 uncultured Chitinophaga sp.
AGCTCCAGCCCGTAGGATTTTCCCGTTCCGTTCTCATTCAGTTTACCAATTGTACGTGCCGCTAAAAATTGAAAAGGCCGTTCACGCTTATTTGTTTGCAGATAAATAAATCCCCCTTTATTTTTTCCTCTTCTTAAAATAGGGAACTTCTTCATCTTTTGAAGCTCAGTGTAGGAAACGCCACGCTGAAGAACAATCCAGCGGTCATGTTCTTTACGGGCTTTTTTTAATAACTTCTTATAATCTTTTGCGGAACGATCCTTAAACAGGTTTGATAAACACCAGGCCAGTGAATCTACGTTGTTGTTAAAGATCTCTTTGGTCAAAGCTTCTGTATTCACATCCATCCCTACTTCATAATAGGGCAAGGAAGTGGCCAGCATGCTACCATTTGCATCATAAATATTTCCCCGAACTGCTTCTATATCGAAAAAGCGTGTCGACAAGCTTTCTGCCTTTGCCCGCCATTCATCACCTTCTACAAACTGAATGAAAAGAATTCTCGAAATAATAGCGACACCAAGGAGGCATATTATAAAATATACAAGGTAAATACGCCAAAGTATGTCTTTCTTTTTATCCAATTATTTTTTTAATTTTTGTTCTGTTACTTTTATTATTATTTTTTTGGGTGGAACAACCGACTCTTTGATGCCGGTTTGCTGCTTCGCCAACACTTTTGCAACTTCTGTTTGTTTGCTTTTTATCACCAATGAATCCTTAGCAACTATATAGTGTGTCCTCAGTTCTTTAATCTCATTATTCAACCGGTTCACTTTTCTTACCTGATCATCTGCATAGTATCCGTTTGCGATATAACAAATTGCTAAAAACGATAAAAAGAAAATGAATGGTAAATTTTTTAGTGTTGTTTCCTTTGACAAAAAGCTTCCACTTACCACACTGGCCACAGAACGCATTATTTTGTTGTTCTTGACCGGCTTTTTCTCTTCCACCTTTTCTTCAACAGGCTTCGATGCTTCTTTAAGTTTATTAACCGGCTTACTCATTTTTTACCCGCTTCCGTTTTATTCGACACGTTCTGCTATTCTAAGCTTAGCACTTCTTGACCTGTTGTTCTCCTCAATTTCTTTATCGGAAGGAACAATTGGTTTTCTTGTAATCAATTCAAATGGTGTTATTTTATTTCCATAAAAATCCTTGTCAACCTCTCCTTCGAATTTCCCGCTACGCATGATATTCTTTACCAGCCGGTCCTCCAAAGAATGATAAGAAATAACCACCAGTCTTCCTCCCGGCCTTAACACTTCCAAACTCTGCAACAACAACTCCTGCAACACATCCAGCTCTTTGTTCACTTCTATCCTCAACGCCTGAAACAACTGTGCATGATACTGATTCTCCCGTCCACGTTTCACACATGTTTCTGCTGCTGTTTTCAGATCCGTAACCGTTTGCAACGGTTTTTCTTTTCTAACATGAAAAATGGTATTGGCAAGTTTACCGGCGTTATCTATTTCACCATACAGTTTAAAAATGCGCTTCAGCTCCTCTTCCGAATAAGTATTCAACACATCTGCTGCTGTTTGCTTACCTTTCTGATCCATCCGCATATCCAGCTTTGCTTCAAAACGGGTAGAAAAACCTCTTTCCGCTTCATTAAACTGATGTGATGAAACACCCAGGTCTGCCAGCAATCCATCAACCGGTAAAGCGTTGTACATTTTTAAAAAATTTTTCAGGTACCTGAAATTTTGTTTAATAAATACAAAGCGCTCATCCCTGATCTGGTTTTTGACGGCATCTTCATCCTGATCAAATGCATACAACTTACCGGTAGTAAGATGTTTTAGAATTTCACGGGAATGACCGCCACCACCAAATGTTGCATCCACATAAATGCCTTTGGGATCAATGTTTAAACCATCAATACATTCTTTTAAAAGAACAGGGTTGTGATATTCCATTATTTTTCCGGATCAATTGATGGTGCAATACTACCCATCACATCTTCTGCAAGCTTCTCAAAATCGGCGCTGCTGTTATTTATAAACTGCTCATACGCTTTTGTGTCCCACACCTCTACACGATCTCCTGCTGCTGCCATTGTTACATTTTTACTGATACCGGCAAACGACATCAAATCTTTAGGAATCAATAAACGACCTGTAGAATCAAGCTCTACCGACACAACCCCATAATTAAACATGCGAATGAACTCTACATTTTTCTTAACAAACTTGTTGAGTTTATTTACCTCTTTCACCATTTCATTCCAGGTGGCCATTGGATAAAGCTCCAGAGACTTACTAAAAATGCTGCGTTTCATCACAAACCCGCCTTTGAGTTCTTTGGTAAGCTGCTTCTTAAAGGCAACAGGAAGCATTACGCGACCTTTCGCATCAGCATTACACTCATAAACTCCAAATAAGCTGGTCATGGTTTTAACCTTATTTGTGTAAAAATAAAAACATTTTTCCCACTTTTTACCACTTTTTACCACTTTGTTGAAAACTTTTCAACTTTATCGCTTTTTTATTCCACAGCGATAACCGGCAAGAAGTCTTGATAACCCTTTATATTCAACACACACAGAACATCGCACAGCAGAAAAAAGGATTACATTGATAACTGTTGGAAGGCAAAAACTCCCCAGTTCCTGGAACAGGTACTGCAAAGCAGCGGTATTTCATCTACTTTGAATTTAGTGCATAACCAAAAGCACTGGTAGCATTGAAGAATGCTGATTAGGATTC
>CAZMRM010000465.1:0-1465 GCA_964568515.1 uncultured Chitinophaga sp.
TTTGGATTGGGCGGTGAACATGCAATGACCCTGGAAGAAATCGGAGAGCGCTTTGACCTTACCCGTGAACGTGTTCGTCAAATCAAAGAAAAAGCAATCAGAAGATTAAAACATACCTCAAGAAGTAAAATTTTAAAAACATATTTAGGTTAATAATAGTGGTTAAAGAATAGTTGGATTGAGAAAAGAGAAACAGTTGTTCGTTACTGTTTCTTTTTTTTTGATGTTATATCACATACCTGCATCCTTATTTTCTATATTTCTATGAGAAAAATAAATAAAGCACATACAGATTGCTAAAATGACCCTACAATATTCATTAGAACTTGCGGGTACCTGTTTTCTTTCTATTTCAGGTGCATTGGCAGCAAACAGAAAAACCAAACCTGATCTTTTTGGCGTGACGATCATTGGCTTTGTTACCTCCTTAGGTGGTGGTACATTGAGAGATGTGCTATTGGGCAGCCATCCACTGGTGTGGGTTAAAGATGTGAATTTTATTTATGCGGTTTTATCAGGAATCGTGCTGGCCAATATTTTTTATACTCCTTTCATTAAACTTAGAAAAACATTCTTTCTGTTTGATACTCTTGGAATTGCCATGTTTACCATATTAGGCACCAGAAAAGCACTCCTTTTTGATGTGCATCCCTTTATTGCTGCCATCATGGGAATGCTTTCTGCTGTTATGGGCGGGGTTCTCAGAGATGTTTTAACAAACGAAATTCCTATTTTGTTTCGGAAAGAAATCTATGCAACAGCCTGCCTTGCTGGTGCAGGTGTTTATTTACTTTTCGTCTACCTGGGTATTTCTGAAACGATAAGTACACTGGTGGCCAGCTTGCTCATATTAGTGATCCGGATATTCGCAATTAAATTCAATATTGCCCTCCCCAAATTTAAACAGGTAGAAGAATAGGATCACACTTCAAATAAAGGAGGTTATTATTTTAATCACCCTGCAATTTAAAATCAAAATGATCCATCTAGCGGTATTCTTCCAATTGTTGTGCATGCTGGTATGCCAGTACCGTATCTTTTAAATAATTGGCCAATAATTCTTCAATATCTTCATCCAAAGAATAATATTCTGTATCCAGCTCATCCAGAATATCAACAAAATCATCATCCGAATCATTGATCGGTTTTAATGTACCCATAAAAACCTGTTTCCTGAATTCATCCGGGTTATGCAACTCAGCGTTCACTTCATTTAATGCCCCTTTTAAAATCATAAAGCTTTTAATAGCTTTGATCATCCATAGATTTTCCAGAGCGAGATAAGCAAATTGTCCAAGTGGTGAAGAAAAATACAAATGGAACCCACCTTTAAAAAGTTGTTGATGAAAGTTGACCAATGTGTAAACAACCTGAAGATGTTCTGGTAACTGACAAATGTGGCCATACCAGGATTCACGGTCTTTCAGCACTGCTTTTTCCAGATTCTTGATGGATTCTTTATAGT
>CAZMRM010000465.1:1475-2680 GCA_964568515.1 uncultured Chitinophaga sp.
ATTAATTTTCGATTTTTCATGATGTTGAATTTTAAGGTTTGACACAGGGATCGATCGTATAATCGTCCTGTAAAACAACATATAAAAAAAAAGAAACTGAAATTTTTAGGATTAAGGTTTTGTGAATAATTTGTTAAGCACCAACCACCTGCTTGTTCTCTTCATTTTTTTGTATTTTTGCAGCTCATTAAATTTAACTTCACAAAATGTCATACTTAATTGCTCCTTCTATCCTATCAGCTGATTTTGGTAATCTTCAACGTGATGTTGAAATGATCAATAAAAGTAGTGCAGATTGGTTCCATGTTGATATTATGGATGGAATGTTTGTACCGAACATCTCATTTGGTTTTCCGGTTGTAAAAGCAATAAAAAAACATGCAACAAAACCATTGGATGTTCATTTGATGATTAACGATCCCGACAGGTATTTACAACAATTCAAAGAGGCTGGTGCAGACGTATTATCTGTTCATCTGGAAGCGTGCAACCATTTACATCGTACGATACAGGCTATTAAATCATTAGGAATGAAAGCAGGTGTTGCAATCAATCCTCATACATCCGTAAATCTGTTGTCGGATATTATTTCAGACATTGATTTAGTGTGTGTGATGAGTGTTAATCCTGGTTTTGGTGGACAAAAATTCATTGAAAACACTTATTCCAAAGTAAAATCATTAAAAGAATTAATCAATCAAAAACAGTCAAAAGCACGTATTGAAATTGACGGAGGAGTGGATCTGAATAATTATAAAAAGCTGGTTGAGACCGGAGCAGAAGTTCTTGTTGCAGGCAATACTGTCTTTTCATCTGAAGATCCCGTAAAAACAATAGCATTATTGAAAAAATAAAAATAGAATAAAAAAATAAGCGCCGAATGGTAAAACATTCGGCACTTATTTTTTTAATGAAATTATGGTTTTACATCACATTTTTTTCTGTTTTTCCAAGCGAAGAATAAGCTGAGCACGACAGCCATGATCAGAAGGAGACTTGAAACAAACGATATTTTCTCACCTATTGCATAACGTTTCGGTTCAAACTTAAATTCTATTGTATGTTTCCCCGCAGGTACACGCATCACCCTTAATACCCAGTCACCTGCAATGTGTTGTTCCAATTGTCCGTCTACATATGCATTCCAGCCATCTTTATAATAGATTTCAGAAAATACGGCTAATTGTTCGGTAGCGGCGTTTGTT
>CAZMRM010000466.1:0-1810 GCA_964568515.1 uncultured Chitinophaga sp.
AGGAATTTAAGGGTACACATCCCGAAGTAATGAAAGATCGTTTAAAACGCCTGAATTGGAAATTTTCTTTTGATCCTACAAAGGCAAAAAAAGAATCTTTACGCAGACGGGTCCTGGATTTTATTTATAAGAAATCCGGCGTGCACATTGGAGAATTTAAAAACTATAAAATCATTAAATAGAAATTGAAACAATAAAAAAGCAAGTACACATGAACTACCGTATTTCTCTGTTGGCACTTATTTTAATGGCTGCACTCAGTTTCTCTTTTTCTCAGAAAGATAAAAACAAATTTTCCATTATCGGTAAATGGCAGGCTATGGATGAAAAAGGTGAATTAATGACCTATACATTCAAAGAGAAAGGCCAGTACGAAATGGAAAAAAACAAGGAGGTCTTG
This sequence comes from uncultured Chitinophaga sp., assembly GCA_964568515.1. Taxonomy (GTDB): domain Bacteria; phylum Bacteroidota; class Bacteroidia; order 2-12-FULL-35-15; family 2-12-FULL-35-15; genus 2-12-FULL-35-15. The sequence continues at coordinate 401 of CAZMRM010000466.1, forward strand.
AAAACCTCCAAAACCATGGAGTTTACTTATAAATTGGATATGGGTCAGTCACCACCCTGGATTGATTTTGTTATAAAAGACATCAAGGAAAATGGAAAGTCACTGACCATGTTAGGCATTATAGAAATTATTGATAATGAAAATATCAAGATAAATATAGGAGGGCAGGAACGTCCGGTTGATTTTTTTGGAAAGCATGTGATCGTTCTTCAGAAGAACTCAAAAAAATAAACGACTCCGGTCATCACAAATAAAAAAGCCTTGCTCTACGAGAAGGCTTTTTTATTTGTGATGATCCGGAAGAATTACAGCAGATTATTTCTTGGCTTTACCGCATAGCATACACATCGGTTGTGAAATTTTTAAGTTGAGATACATACACTGTAAGCTATTTTGAAAAAAAGAATTTTAATTTCACATACTCAGTTGATCAAATACTGATTAATAAATTCAAGGATCGCACAAAATTGAAAATCAATGTTGCTTTTCTTTTTGAAACCGTGTCCTTCATCTTTTGCCATCAGGAACCAAACTGTTCCTCCGCTTTGTTTGATTTTCTCTTTCATTTGTATGGCTTCGGAAGCCGGTACACGCGGGTCGTTTCCTCCCTGAATAATAAACAATGGTTTCTTGATTTTGTCAGTATGGTTTAAGGGAGCAATGGTTTCAAAAAATGCTGCCATTTTAGGATCACGTTCGTCTCCGTATTCTACACGACGTTGATCCTTTCGATAGGCTTCCGTATTTTTTAAAAAAGTGTTGAAATTGGAAATGCCTACCACATCAACGGCACATCTGATTTTATCACTGTAATGAAAGGATACTGCCAGGGTCATGTAGCCGCCATAGCTTCCACCCATGATCAGGATACGGTCCTTATCCAGGTCGGGCTGGGTGGCAATCCAATCAATGAGTGCGCCGATATCTTTTACTGATTCTTCCCGTTTAAAACCATTGTCTGCATCAAGATAGGATTTTCCATAACCGGAGGATCCTCTTACATTTGGATAAATCATAGAAATCCCCATCTCATTAAAAAAATAATTATTACGACCCAAAAAGCCCGGTTGAAACTGACTTTCTGGTCCACCATGAATATTGATAATCACTGGTCGTTTACCTGAAAATTTAGTGGAAGCCCTGTAAAGAAAACCGGTAATTGTTTTTTTATCAAACGAGTTCCAGGAAATCAACTGAGGTTCGGGAAGTGTTGAAAGATTGATGTTGCCCACTTCACTTTCTGTCCATCGGATAAGTTGTTTGTTTTCTGCATTGTATTCAAAAACATCGGAGGAAGAATTATAATTGGCAAATGTAATGGCAAGCGATTGTGAATTTTTGTGCCATTTCAAACTGGAGATAATGCCCATAGAGACTTCGGAAACAGGTGCATACTGGTTGCTTGCAGTT
>CAZMRM010000466.1:1820-2678 GCA_964568515.1 uncultured Chitinophaga sp.
GTTGATAAAATATATAATTTGGATCGTCCGTTTTCATTTGTTGCAAAAGCCAGCTGGCTTCCGTCTGCCGACAGGTCCGCATTCTCCACATCCCAGTTGATGGAAGCGGTAATAAATTCCAGTTTCTTTTTAGTAAGGTCGTAATAGGCCAGGCGGTTAAACTCACTGTCTTTATTTGTAACCAGGTAAATGCCATTTCCATTTTTTGAAAATGCAATCGCATTATAAGTGGTTCTCTCTTCTTTGGCCGGAAGGATTCTTGTTTTTTTACCGGTTTTAATATCCAGCAAATAAAGTCGTGTTTCATTGATAGAAACACTTTCCTGCAATAATAATTGACTGTCATCTTTTGACCAGTCCATAGCATCCCAGTCATTATTGGTATTTTCGGCTACTGTTTTCTCGGTAGCAGGATCAAGCGGATTCTGAACACAAATATCCCAATCTTTTCCATTTCTTTTGGAGGTGGTGTATGCAAAACGGTCACCTTTATTGCTCCATAGTATACCATAGTTAGAGGAGCGTTTTCCATCTGTAAGAAGGGTTATTTTGTTTGTTGATAAGTCGCAACGGTATATTTGAGAGAACTCATTTCCACCTGTATCTTTCAAAAACAAAAAATAATTTCCATTCACCGGTTCATAACTGGAAGTATAAATGGGTTCATCAAAGAATGTAATTTGTTTACGGTCGCCACCAGGTATTTTTATTTCATGCAGCTGGTTGCAATTCCCGAATCGTGTGGAAATCAGCAATTGCTTTTTTACAGGGTGCCAGGTACTAAAGGAAGCACCTCTGTATTCCGAATAGTTTTTGGCATCACTCATCAGTTTTGCCGGCAAAGCCGGGATATTTTCG
>CAZMRM010000467.1:0-2665 GCA_964568515.1 uncultured Chitinophaga sp.
ATTTTTCTTCCTGCAAAAGAAAGCTGATTTTCAATAACTGTACCTGAATTTTTCTTCCTGGTAAGAGGAGAAGCAATTGCTGTAATGTGCTTTCAGATAAGCTTCCTTGAATAATTTTACCTGGTTTTGATATAATTTTTTACTTAAAGCCAGATTTCTTGCATATAATCGCTCGATGCATTGCTGTTTCTGCTCATCATAATCAGGTGATGGAATCATTTGCTCGGACTCATTCATACCGGCCACACAGATCATACTCGGGCTTGCAGGATCATATAATATCACTGTTTCCGTAAAAGCATAATCCGTACAACCGCTTTCTGCCTCTTCATACAAATACACCTGTATCACTCCCTTTGTTGTGGTATTGGCTACGCATTGTACATTCATAAACACACCGCTTACCCCTACGACCGGTGTATAGGCCGTATATACCGGAAGGGCGATGGAGGTGATCTCATTCGCCGGCAAGGCATAGCCCGAAGGCGTGTAAAAGCGGAATACATGGTTGCCGCAGGAGACCGGTGTGCACGATGCACTGGAGCTCACCATAAAGCTGCTGCCACTGATCTTTAAGTACTGTCCTCCCAGACAGCTGCTGCCCATATCATAACAGCCATTGCTCTTTCCGCTAATGAACTGCACCATAGTGGCAAAACAGCTGCTGACCTTTGTTGCCTGTATCTTGGGCAGATCAGAATTTTTACATGTTATCGTATACGGATCTCCGTCCGACAAATAATCCAATGCAGGCTGGCAGGGAGTAGGCAGGCTGGATTTTACCGCCAGCAGATAGGTATTGCTAAGACTGGGTGATAAAATGCTTTCCAGGATCAACCCACCCGGATTGGTGGAACCACACTGCGACTGACAGTATTGCAACAGATTGTATTCAATACTGGTTTTGGTGCCCGCCGGAATGCTGCTCCAGGAAGAGCAATGCGTGGAATTCACATAATGCTGCAGCTGATCCATCCAACGGATCACATTGTAGGTACATTTTTCACCGCAATCATTTACCATATCATACGATTCCTGTATCTTTTCATCTGTAGGTACAATTTCATTATTATAATGAGGATGTTGTATCTTACTGTCTTCATAGTAAGGACAGCAGAGACAGGAGGTGGTCAGATGACTATTTTCCCATTTCAGTTTCTCACTCAGGTAAAGCCCCCTGAACAGCTTCCATTTCAATTCTTCATTGTTAAAGTCAAGTCCTGCCCCCGATGGTGTTGTGTAAAGTACACTGTTGGCATCGAATACATAATGCCAGATATCGGAATGACCATTTCCGTCATTGAAACTACTACTATTGATACTTAGCATTTTGGCCAGATTTTCATATGCCTCGCAGGGAACAACCGTTTCTTCGCAGGGTATCTCCATTCCGTTCCTTTTGGCTCCTATTTCAAGGTAACGTTTTTCAAACAGGGGATCCACGCCCGACAACAGATAGTCCACATATACGTCTGTTCCCGTTGTGCCCACTCCCGAAGGAAAGGACAAAGGAATAAGGCTGCCACCGTCTTCATAGGGTGTTGTACGGCTCATGCCCATCGGATCCAGGTATCCCAGGCTTTTGGCCGTTGCTGCATCTGCTATCTGTGAAAGCTTTACATCGTATATATCACTCGCTGCTTTTTTAAGACAATTCTCGTAATGACAATAATCACGATCAGCTTTGACCAGTTGCAGGATCCATTGTTCTTTGTTCTTTCCATTCCAGAAAGCCGCATTCTTTATATCACTCAGTGATGGTTGAGGCACTAATAAATGATTGTCATTATCCAGGAAGATAATGTAACTTCTGTCTTTTAATTGTTCATCCGTTGGATCGGTGCTTAAACTTAAAGCGGCAAACGCATCCATCAGATAATCCACCCGGTCCCAGTAGTCTAAATCTGTTTGTGTAGACACATAGGGATTATTCTGCACAAACTCAAATCCTCCCGGAGCCACCTCACTTTTCAGGATCTTCAGCATGTCATTACAAGGCGACAGTATCATATCATTTATCTGTTGATCAATCACTACCTGAGGATCACAATTGGTTTGTTTACAGATATTGAGCGCTTCAATAAAGTCTTCATCCAGCTCAGACCAGGTGGGATGTTCCCGGTGAATAACCGTTTTACATTCCTGTTCACAGGTAATGTCGCACTGGCTGTAATCCGTATTCTCTCCCAGGCAATTCCACAGATTGGTTTGATAATAGCTATCCAGTCCGATGTCGTTCATTGCAACGGTCATCTTTTCGTCGATACCAGTTGTATCGAGTTCAAGAATTTTGTTTACCGTGTAAGTCCCTATTTTATCAAACTCCAATGTGAACGTAATACCATCGGCGTCATACTGGTTGTTTTCACAATTCGGATTGGAAGGATTGGAAAAAGTTCGTGTTAATTTATCAACCAATGTACTGTTATCCGGGATCTGAACGATCAATCCATCCGGATCGGTGATCTGGATACTCAGCTTATAGATGCAGTCTGCACAAATAGGGTTGATATCAATCTCCGGCTGGCAGGTTACAACTTCGCCGGTAATTTCATTTCTTGTTTTAATCTCCGGTACAACAATATCTGTTTCATAAATAACTCCTTTCATGTCGTACTGAAAGTATAGTCCTCCCCTTCCGGGTTGGTATTCACAATAGAACTGA
>CAZMRM010000468.1:0-2661 GCA_964568515.1 uncultured Chitinophaga sp.
CACAATGATCCTGCTTTTATTTTTTTCGATTCCGCTTATGATCTTTCTGGCCGCATATTCCGGTGTTTGTACCTGTACTTTTTCAAGTACAGGTGTATAGGCAGGATCCCCGCCTCTTGCTGTTTTTACAATATTGGTCTTAATTCCACCGGGATGCACACTGTGTACCTGAACAGCAGTATTGTTAAGTTCCATCATCAAACCTTCGGTAATAGCGCGGATAGCAAATTTGGATGCGGAGTAGGAAGCCTGGTTACCAACAGGGATAAGTCCGGCAATGCTTGATACATTTACCAGGGCGGTTGGCCTTTCTTTTTTTAATTGCGGTAAAAAAGCCTTGCTTACATATACCATTCCCCAGAAATTGATGCCCATGATCCATTCCATATCCTGCAGCGATGTATCTTCAACGCTCATTTTACCATGTCCTACTCCTGCATTGTTAATAACAACATCAGCGTTACCCAGCAGTTGTTTTACATCAGCAGCAAAGGTAAGAACGGCTTCATTGCTGGAAACATCCACCTGTTTGGAGAATACCTTTATTGCATATCCATTCAGCTCGTCAACCGTTTGTTGCAGCAAGGCAGGCGAGTTATCGCACAGTGCCAGATTTGCGCCCCGGTGCGCAAATGCATGCGCCAAAGCTTTTCCGATACCCGAAGCAGCCCCTGTTATAACAATTATTTTATCCCTGAACAGTTTCATACCTTAAATTAATAAGTGAAACTACGGCTTTTTAAACGGAGTGCAAAAAAATTTTAAAATAATTGTCTATTAATTTGGTAGATAATTAAAAATGTTATAATATTGTACTGTCAAAATAAAAAGACAATGAAAACACAAGTAACAACATTTTATTATTTATCCCTTTCCTCAATGGTTCAGTGCTGTTGTTGATGCAGCAATTGCAGGCATTTTAGAGCTCCTGAATGGCCTGTTCATTTTCAAAATCCATATAATTCCATTTAATAATTAGATCACAACAGCTCTGTATTGGATTTATCCAATCGGCCGGTATTCTATAAGTCAACAATTATGAAAACATATGCTTTATTCATAGCGCTTTTGCTGCCGTTCACAATTACCGCAGTGAGGCTTCCGGCGGTAGCAACGAGCGAATTATCGTTCAAGATCACGTATCAAAATCTGCACCTGGGATATGTAAAAGCGGTGAAACATGCTTCTGATGCGACCGATACCTATACGGTACTTGGTAAAGCAGAAGGTGACCTGTTCCTGAAAAAGATTGTTTCGGAAAACTGCATACACAGCATTTTCGAAAACAACGAATTGGTAAGTTCTACCACCTTTATCAAGCGTAATGGTAAAACCCTGAACAAAACAAATACGACACTGTTACAGGGAAAATACATTATTTCCACAGTGGAAGAAACCAGCCGGCTGCAACAGAACGACATTCATTTTACTGTGGCGCTTCTGTACTTCAGGGAGCCGTTGGGCATTGATCACATCTACTCCGAAACCTGGGGGAAACTGTTGCCGCTAAGTAGCAGTCACAATCAATATAGTTTCACTATTCCGGACGGCACCGTCTGTACCTTTAAATACAAGAATGGAGTTCTGGAAGAAGTAATATCCAGCACCATCATCGGTAAAATAAAATTTACTAAAGAATAATACCAACATAAAATAAAAAAACAGAAACGATCATAAAAAAACAGAAAACATGAGTAACACCAATTACGCTGCTGCTATAACCAATGATAGCAGCTTACTGACAGATTCCTTCGGACGACCGATCGCTGATAACCAGCAGCTAAACATTGAAGATTTCCTGGTTAAAAATCCACTGGAAGCAGTAAAAGAAACGGCTACGGACAGAGTCAAGGAAAGCCCGTATAAACTGATGATACGTGCACTGGGTTCACCTCTTATCATTGCTAATAAAATAGGTAGGTTTGCGGCCACGCTTTTCAACACCTTTTATGTTCCCAATCAGAAAAAACGATTGCAGCGTTTGAAAGAAATTGGCTTTATTGATCGTATCCCATCACAAAAGCAGCTTTGGTTCGGAGCTTACGACATGTTCCGTTACTTTGTGGTACCGGGTGCAGCAAGCTATTATAAAACAAAAGGAATCAATTTCAAGTTCCATATTTTGTTACGCTTTTTAAATGATCCTTCAGGCTTAACAGATCCTATTGGTATACGTGCCCCCAAGAATACCATCATCGGGCATTTGCTGGAAGTGGTACATGCGAACCCTGTATATGACCTGCAGTTGCTGGATCAGTTTGATGACGGACTGGATGAAATGGAAAAACAAACCTTGCAGATGATCAACAAGACACATCCGCGTTACAGCTCCATCAGTGCCATCATTGAGGATGAAAATTATTACCGGGATCTCTATAAATACATTCAGAAATACAGGAAGAACCCGGCCACGCCTCAATTGATACGTGCTACCGGCGATGTCAGAAATGATACAAATTTTGTGCGTGCAGAAATTACATTCGGTACGTTGCCATCCGCTTTCCGTTATTTTAACCGCCTGCCTGATGATTTCAGATCCCTGATAAAGCATGCAAGAACAGAAAAAACAATTAACATGGATTATTGCGATCCGGTAGTTGTAAATGAAGTTGTGTTAAAAACAGTTAAGTGATTTTTATTTAGAGAGCTTTTCCTTAATTG
>CAZMRM010000469.1:0-2657 GCA_964568515.1 uncultured Chitinophaga sp.
CCTTGTAAAAAATTGTTTGATCAGATAAATAAGTAAGTTTCCTGTACGGGTAAGTTTTATACCTCTGGATCGTATAGCAACGATCAGTGCCAATGAAAAACTTACGGTAATATTGACAATGCCTATCAATACAATTCCGATAGCCGCCATAAATAAGGTATAGTGTGGCACTTCTCCTATGAGTGTTGCGAATGCAAGCCCTGCATTCCCGGTTGCAAAAGAAACGTGCTGGATATCCAAAGGCAAGCCAAAAATAAATCCGATAAAGGCAACAAAAGCAAGAAAAAAGCCTAATGTAAAACTACCCGTCAGTGTTCCCAAATTATTTTCTATGTAATCTCCCAAAGCAATGGTTCGTTTCTGTCCGATAAGATTAATCAATCCACGATGCATTTTTATGCGTTGCGGATATTTATTATAAACATTAGCATTGTCTGCAATACCCGATAAGATACCGGCAATAAACAGCATAACACCGGCAATAGCAGCATGAAGCAAACACAAGGAGGAGAATGGATTCAACTCTTCCAATTTATGCAATGCTTGTTCGTGGTTGGCAATAGGAGATCCCGTAATGGAATACCAACTCCAACTGATTACAAAAGCAACAGGGAAAGCAAGCAATAAATTTCCTAATACCGCAATGAACTGGCTTCTGAACACCCGAATAACAAATTCACCCAGTTCCATGATTTCTAATGATTCTACATGACTTTCTATGGATTGAGCAATGGTTGCTGCTGTCATGGAAGGCTGTTTCGTAGCGACGGTCCCTTTCAGCAATTGAATGCCAACAAATCCAAAAGAATAGTTGAAGGCTTTTAAAAGTGAATCCTGGAAAATAGGCAGGTGCAAGGAATTAATAAGAAATTTTACAATAACCATGAATCCAACTATAAACCCGCCTTTAAGTGCCGCATAAAACATTTGAAAATATTCCTTCACCGTAGCGGTTACATAGTGTTCACCTGTTTTACCGGAATGTTCTGTCATTTCATAAGCCAGTAGCGAAATGGTATCATGAAAAAAACGGCGGATACTGTTCTTCTGATTTTCCAGCTTTATTATTTTTTTTATAAAATGAACCAGGTGAAAAAAATAGTTCGTTTGCTCATCCTTTATCAATAAGTGAAGTAACTCCTGCATGCGTTCGAGTGACCTGTTTAATTTTTGCAACACCAGTGCCAGTTCAATACTTGTCCCATACTTGGAATTACTCAACCTGATTTCATTAACAAATAAGGTGCAGGCATTAATGGCACTGATCACTTTCTGGTAACTCGGATGTTCTGTTTCTCTTGTTATCTCTCCTCTTTCTATACCATCTGTATAAGCTGAAATGCATTCGTGCAATTGCATAAAAGGTGAAGACACGTGCAACACCTCTTCAAAATTGTTTACAATATTACGATCGATGCTAAGGGAAGTAATGACTTGTGAAAGCACATAAATATCATTGAGTATCTCCTGAACGATGTAATTGTCGACAGGTAAATCGGAAGAGGGAACAATATCAAGATCGATCAAAAAATTGGCGAGTTGGCCGGTCGGAATATCATTTATCCAGATCCAATCCGTTTTTTTATAAAAAATAATATTTACAACACCGGAAAGTTCTTTGTCATCCGTAATATTCGGAAGTAGTTTGTAGAAGGTACGTTTACGCAGTTCGCTAAACAAACCCCTTCTTGACAATAAATTTGTTTGCGTAAGCAAAGCCGATTGTTTTGCCTCGCCAATCATGGCGATCAATTTTTTTTTAAAGGCTGTTTTTAACTCTTTATTTGTGTTCAGAATCTCTGACAGCAGTAACAGCTTTTTTAAAGCGTATTGGCTGTTGTTTGGATTGGAAGGTCTTATTTTATCAAATAAGCGGGAGAAAAGCTGAGGGGTATAATTACTGGTTTCGATAATTTCTTCAATGATTTCTTTCATACCCTATTGGCCCGCTCTTTAAAGGCTATTGTTTTATTTTATTTCTTCATAATCCACATACTCGCCTTCATCCGGAAGTTTTCTTTTTTGTGTTTCAGGTGGCGCATACATTATTGTTGTCTCTCCCACTTTTTTATTAGATGAGGACTGTGTTTTCCTATCCCTGGATCTGGCTGTATTCAATCCGTCAATTATTCTCCAAATTATCCACACCACCAGAATTGTATAAAATACATCTTTCATCCAGTAAAATTACTTTTTTATTTTTTAAAAATTTATATTTTGCAATAAATTAACTTTCCTAAAATAACTAACGGGATCATCTCAATGGTTGAAATGATCCCGTTTTACTATTCTGTACAACTACTTGCTCAGGTACAAATTTCTTTCGGAGTAAATAGTATGAAAAAATTCATCCGTTAAGTCATCAATAAAATAGATGGCTTCTCCTGTTGATTTCATTTCCGGGCCAAGCTCTTTGGTTACTTCCGGGAATTTTTCATAAGAGAAAACCGGAATCTTGATGGCATATCCTTTTTTCCTGGGATTAAATTTAAAATCTTTTAACTTGGCGCCCAACATCACTTTTGTCGCATAGTTTACATAGGGTTCATCATATGCTTTCGCAATGAACGGAACTGTACGGGATGCTCTTGGATTGGCTTCGATAATATACACTACTTCATCTTTGATAGCAAACTGTATATTCAATAAGCCAACAG
>CAZMRM010000470.1:0-2653 GCA_964568515.1 uncultured Chitinophaga sp.
GGGATCTGGGAATCGGATATGTATTTCTTCGCGCCGGTAAGTTATTCAAAGATCCTGACTTCCACTTTGAAGGAATTGAAATAATTGAAAATGCTTCCTTGTTTAGAGACGATTCCCAACAATATATTACCGATGCAAATTTATTGTATGGTGCAGCAGGTCTTCATTCTTTTTTTAAACTGGTGGAAAGAACGGTTGATTCCATTTTGATCCGGGAAGCCGGTGAATATTGGCTCGATAAAGTTATACATCTCAATAATCAGGATACACCGTGGGTAGGCTACAGATCCAGTTTTAATAATCACACAGTGGCCACACAGCTGTGCTTTTCAGAAGGAATTGGCGGTATCGGCATTACTTTGATGTGTCACCAGCAATTGCTGAAGTATGAATTTCTTTCTTTTTTTAATTATAAGGCATTGAATTAAATGAGAACAGCAGCAAAAAAATTAACCGGTTATTTTGATCAAAAGATCCTGGATTTCGATCTGAACAAGTTGGATCTGAATGCCAACGGTATTTTTGGTGGACGCTTGGGGTTGATCTATTATTTTTTTTACCGTTACAAAGTCGATCCAAAAGAGATCTATCTGGAAAAGATTGGCGTATTGCTGGAAAGTTCTTTTGAAAATTGTAATAATGAAGCTGCAACTATTTCAAGTGAACTGAATTTATCAGATGGTTTGTGTGGTCTTGGCTTTATTTTGAACGAATTGATGCATGCCAGAGTAATTGATGAAAGCTATGTAGAGCAATTGATCACGATCAATGATCTGGCACTGGAGTATACACGAAGAGCAATTCAGGAAAGAAATTTTGATTTTTTTTATGGTGCAACAGGCGGTTTGTTTTATTTGTCGGAAGTGAATGAACTGGATCATTGCCGGATCATTATTTATGAATTGGCGAAAGTGGCTCCCGAATATGATTTTTTATATCATTGCAACCATGAGGATGAATTTAACAAAGGAATTAATTTTGGCCTTGCGCATGGAAATACAGCTCTTTTTACAGTGTTAATGAGACTTCAAAAGAAGGGAGTTAAAAGTGAAGCATTGAAAAAACTTGTTAAAAAAGGAGTTAAAAAGCTATTGACATACGAACAGATTGCCTTTATAGAAGGTGAACACATCAAAGTTTATTTCCCACACAATATAATATTGGAGAATAAAAAAAAGAAAATAAATCACAGTGCTATATTGGGATGGTGTAACAGTGAGTTGGATATGGCCCTGCTCATGCATTTATACAATGAAACAAACAATACTTCCCAGTTAGCAGAGACTGCCGAAAAAATAAGTACTGAAACATTAAAGCGAAAAACTGAAAATGCAACCGGGGTGTATGATCATCATTTTTGTCATGGAAGTTCCGGTGTAGCTCAGCTTTACAAGAAGCTGTTTAACTATACACAGAGGGAACAATATAAAGAAGCTTATATTTATTGGTGCAGGGAAACAATGAATTATCTGGAAAAAGAAAAAGAGGCAGAGGTAACGGCAGATAAGCTTAATTTCCTTTATGGATGGCCTGCAGCATTATTAACATTGAATGAATATGAGAATAAAGCAATCAATGGATGGGATAAATTATTTCTAATTTAATAACGAACGAATCATGGAACTTTCAATTTTGGAAATAGGGACAAGAGAACATACGAATAGTATCAGTATTGTTGAAGAAATATTAAACTATGCAGGAGAATGCGATAAGCTGGGTTTTTCCAGATTCTGGTTAGGCGAACATCACAATTCCAATCCCACCGCTCCTTATACGAACCCCGATATTTTACTGACACTGATTGCCGGATCAACAGAACGTATCAAAGTAGGATCGGCAGGAACGCTTATTACATTATATGCACCTTATCAGGTGGTCACCAATTATAAACTATTGAACAACCTGTTTCCGGGGCGGATTGATCTGGGGCTATCCAAAGGATTGCCTGGCAACAAGCATGTTTTATCCTTATCCGGGAATACGACTGTTGAAACTTCAACAGATGTATTCAATAAGAATGTGCAGGAAATTCATGATTTATTTTATAAAGAAGAGGCATTTTTTGAAAGCAAAGAATTGATCATACCGCCTTATAACGGCGAAATCCCTGAAGTCTGGTATTTAAGCGGATCCTATGTACACTTTCCGGATGCAATTAAATATAAGCTAAATTATTGCCGGACTATTTTTCATGGAACCGTAGGGGTAAAAATAGATTATAAAAAAGAAGAATTAGCTCAATACAAGGAGCAGTTTTTTAAAGTAAACGGTTATTACCCAAAAGTTTCGGTAGCCGTTGCATTTTACATGGATGATTCCATGGAGATAGCAGAAAAAGAAGTCGGGAGGCATCTCAGCGAAAATCCGAATCTGTCTGAAGCCTGGAGGATCATTCCGGTGACACCGGATTCAATTTTTGAATTGTTGAATGAATACGAGAAATTATTCGGGGTAGATGAATTCGTACTTTATGATGCCAGTTTATCTTCTGTCAAAAAGATGGAAAACATTCAAAAAATAGCTGCTGCGTTTAGTCTTGGTAAGCTGGGTTTGGTGAGGGAAGCGGTTTAAAGCAGTAAAAATTAATTACTATTTATTCTAAGAGAAAGAATCTATGAAGTTCACTCCGCAATATGATCAGATGGATTGTGGC
>CAZMRM010000471.1:0-2631 GCA_964568515.1 uncultured Chitinophaga sp.
GCCACCTTAAAGGAAACTGTTGGAACTTATACCTATTCCTGGTCAACAGGAGCCAATACAAAATCCATTACCGTATCACCAATTACTCAAACAAGTTATACGGTAACTGTTAAAAGTGCACAGGGCTGTGTAGGAACTGCGGTGGCCACAGTGGATGTAAATGGAAAGATGACAGTTGATGCCGGTAAGGATACAACTATTTGCAAAGGAGCAACAGTGAACCTTATGGTGATGCAACACGGAACAGGATATACTTACAATTGGACCGCTTCCGGCGGGACGGTGAGTGATCCTGCTATTTATAATCCGACTGCAACCCCGGAGGTCACAACAACTTACACCGTTGAGGTAACGAGTGACAAAGGTTGTTCGGGTACCGGTACAGTAACGGTAAACGTTGATCCTCTGATGACTCCTGTATTAACTACTAAAAATGTGGAGTGCAACGCAACCTGTGACGGAGAAATCAATGTAAATGTAGCAGGCGGAACCCCACCTTATACCTATAGCTGGAACTCAGGTTGTGATAAAGCTTCCTGTTCTTCCTTGTGTGCAGGAGCTTATACTGTAACCGTAACAGATAAATTGGGCTGTACAATTAAAAAAGATACTACCCTTACGGAACCTACGGCAATTGCTTTACAAACATCTTCCGTCAGCAGTGTGTGCGGAAAAGCAAATGGAAGTGCCTCTGTAACAGCTACCGGAGGAACAGGTACCTATACTTATCTGTGGGATGATCCTGCAAAACAAACAACAGCAACGGCAACCGGATTATCAAGTAAAAAATACTGTGTTACGGTTACCGATGCGAATGGTTGTAAGAAAACCAGTTGTGTAGACGTAGCTGATCAACCAGGAATAAACGCATCACTCGTTTCGGTGACACCGGCTTCCTGTAATGCAACATGTGATGGAACGGCAGAGGTTACTGTTTCAGGAGGTACTGCACCTTATACTTATTCCTGGAATACCACACCGGGTGCACAAACCAATGCCAAGGCAACGGGACTTTGCGCAGGTGATTACATTGCTACGATAACAGATAATATCGGTTGTACAGACACGGTTCAGGTTAAAGTGGGCCAGCCTCAACCAATAACATTAGAACCTGTAAATCCCGTAACCATTTGTATTGGAAGTAATGCAACACTTATGGCTGTGGGTAATGGAGGTGATGGAAATTATACGTATGACTGGTCCCCTGAATCAACAGAAACAACAAAATCAATTACAGTTTTCCCGGTAGTAACAACCGAATATCATGTTAAAATAAAAGATGGAAAAGGTTGTCCTTCTGCGCCCTTAACGATCAAGGTTATTGTAAATCCTCCTTTGAAGGTCATTGCTTCTGCAGATATAAGCCTTTGTGTGCGGGACTCTGCTAACCTCAGTATTGTAGAAGGAACCGGCGGTAATGGTGGTCCCTATACTTATACCTGGTCTCCGGGAATGCTGACGGGAAGTAAAGTAACCGTAAAACCAACGGCTACCACCACTTATACCGTTACGATTAAAGATAATTGCGGTACACCTACAGCAATCGATTCTGTGAAAGTGACCATTAATGAAGCACCGGTTGTTAATTTTAATGGTGGCCCTTTACAAGGATGCAGCCCTCTTACTGTAAATTTCAAAGATAGTACAACAGTGGTAAATGGCGTAATCACCAATTGGAAATGGGATTTTGGTGATCAGGGTGGTTCGGACTCAAAAGATCCAACCTTTGTATTTACTGCTAATGGAACAAAAACAAATATTTATTCAGTAACATTAACAGTAAAATCAAGCAATGGTTGTGTATCCACACTTACTAAAAAAGACTGGATAAAGGTGTTCCCTATTCCTACAGCAGCTTATGAGGCACCTGTTTCCAACAGTATTTTAAATCCTACGGTTCATTTTACCAACACATCTGTGGGTGCAACCAGCTGGGAATGGGATTTCGGAGATACCTTATCCGATCCGCTAAGTAATACCAGCAAAGAGTTTAGTCCTAATCATACTTATTCCAGCATCGGAGAGTATTGTGTAAAACTGGTTGTTAAAAATATGGGTGGTTGTACCAGCGACATTACCAAATGCCTTACCATCGATCCTCAATTTGTATTATACATACCCAATGCATTTACCCCTAATGATGATGGCGACAATGATGTTTTTTATGCCAAAGGAGAATATATCAATGAATTTGAAATGCGTATTTTCGATCGCTGGGGTAATATGATTTATTATGCCAATTCAATGGATAAGCCCTGGAACGGGGGAAAAAATAATACCGGTGAAATTGTTCAACAGGATGTTTATGTTTATCAAATAACCATCAGGGATAATAAAGATAAACGACATAAGTATGTTGGAACCGTTACCTTGATAAAAGGTGGATAATGTTAAAAAAATAACTGACGAATTTATCAATTAATCATTGATAATGTTATTTTTGCAGTCGAAATTCTGAAAATATCAGAATTGAGCAAAAAATGAGAACATATACTCATTTTGATTGCAAGAATAAATAAATTAATGATTAATTATAATGAAACGTTTTTTCACATCCCTGGCGTTAATTTTAATTCCTTTCTTAGTAAATTCCCAGTGTAAAGTAGTCATCAACGAAATTATGTTTGCTCC
>CAZMRM010000472.1:0-2612 GCA_964568515.1 uncultured Chitinophaga sp.
TTACCTCCGAACCAAAAGAATTCAGCTGATCCACCATCGTATTGATTGTATTTTTCAGTTCCAAGATCTCTCCTTTTACATCCACCGTAATTTTGCGTGATAGATTTCCTTTAGCCACAGCTGTGGTTACTTCAGCAATGTTTCTTACTTGAGCAGTAAGATTGGAACCCATTTGATTCACCGAATCGGTAAGATCCTTCCAGATACCGGCCACCCCTTCAACCGTAGCCTGTCCACCCAGTTTCCCTTCTGATCCTACTTCGCGTGCAACACGTGTTACCTCCGAACCAAAAGAATTCAGCTGATCCACCATCGTATTGATTGTATTTTTTAGTTCCAGAATTTCTCCTTTTGCATCCACTGTAATTTTACGTGACAGGTCTCCCTTGGCAACAGCGGTTGTTACTTCTGCAATATTACGTACCTGTGCTGTTAAGTTAGATCCCATTTGATTCACCGAATCGGTAAGGTCTTTCCAGATACCATCCACACCGCTTACCGCAGCCTGTCCTCCAAGCATTCCTTCTGTACCTACCTCCAATGCCACACGGGTTACTTCGGAAGCAAACGAGTTAAGCTGATCCACCATCGTATTGATGGTATTCTTCAATTCTAAGATTTCCCCTTTTACATCCACTGTGATTTTACGGGATAAATCGCCATTCGCAACAGCAGTTGTAACCTCAGCGATATTACGTACCTGTCCTGTCAGGTTAGAAGCCATCTGATTTACAGAGTCTGTCAAATCTTTCCAGGTTCCGGCAACACCTTTTACCTGTGCCTGCCCACCCAACTTTCCTTCTGTTCCTACCTCCAGTGCCACACGGGTTACCTCTGATGAAAAAGAGTTTAACTGATCCACCATCGTATTGATGGTATTCTTCAGTTCCAAAATTTCTCCTTTTACATCCACTGTGATTTTGCGTGATAAATCTCCTTTTGCAACGGCCGTGGTTACTTCAGCAATGTTACGCACCTGCGTGGTAAGGTTGCCTGCCATCTGATTTACAGAATCTGTCAAATCTTTCCATACACCATCCACGCCTTTTACTTTTGCCTGTCCTCCCAATTTACCTTCTGAACCCACTTCCCGTGCAACACGGGTTACTTCACGGGTAAACAGGTTCAACTGTTTAACCATGTCATTCACCTCTTTTGCAATACGGGCAAATTCTCCTTTTAAAGAGTGATCACTCACTTCAATGGAAATTTCCTGTGAAAGATTTCCTTTGGCTACTGCGGATATCACACGATCAATTTCATGAATAGGATAAGCAAGATCCGAGATCAGCGCATTCAGGGATTCAACACCTATCTTCCAATCTCCCTGTGCACCCGGTAATAAAATGCGTTGATTAAGTTTACCTTCCTTCCCAATACTTTGATGAGCTTTGATGAATTCTTTTACAAGTTTTTTATTATTGGCTATAATATCGTTCAGGGTATCACTTATTTTTCCACTCAATCCAACATTATTGATGGGCATCTTTACATTAAAATTTCCCTTTTTGATTTCAGTCAGGATATTCAGAAGCTCCACAGCATCTACTGTTTCGTTTCCCTCCAACCCTTCAAAACTGATACGCGTTTTTGCATTCCTTTCTCTGGAAACCTTTATTTTTTTTGATTTAGCTACAGGCTCCTCCAGCACTACCAGATCGATAGAAGCAGGTCCGTTTTTCTTTGCTTTAGATTTATTAGCCATGGCACATTTATTTAGGGACTATAAATCTAAAGGGTTTAAGTGAATGTATTGTTAATGTTGATAAGTAGAGGAGAGATGGGGAATATTTTTCCAGCAAAACCATTATCAAATTAAGCGCCAGAAAGAATACTAATTAATAAGAGAGTAGGTAAAAAAAGCCGTTCATGTTCATTTTGTATGCTAACAGCTATTCTGGGGTCCATTCTTTCAAAGTTAATACATTTGTTACAATTACAAGGTCATTATTCTAAAATACGTTTTTAAAATTGATTTTATCCAAATATAAGTTGTATTTTTCTTCAATCATTTACCATCACTAATGCTGAGGTTATGTATTCATTAAAGATCAAATGACTATCTGGAACTTTGCACCAAAGCAGGTTACTCTAATTTAAAAGCTGATAGCATGTAGGGCCTGTTGTTTCCAGAGTTGAAAAAACAGGTGCTTAAAAAAGCAATTAACGCACTCATACACATCCCCGACCCTGCGCAAAACGACAGATACATCGTTTCTATAAAATTTTTAAGTGACGGTACAAACATCAGGATAGTCACCGAAGATTTTATACAAATATTAAAGTAGTATGATAATTTACTCTTAAATACTAAAATTTTGCAACAAAATGATTGAGAACAATACACTATTTCGCCGGATGATAGAAGAGGTGGAGGATTATGCGATCCAGCTTTTGGATGAAAAAGGTAATGTGATGAATTGGAATAAAGGAGCAGAAAAAATCAAAGGCTACAAGGCAGAAGAGATCATCGGTAAAAACTTTTGTCTGTTTTACTCGAAAGAGGATATCGAGAAAAAGTTACCGGAAGTATTAATTAAAACCGCCAAACTAAACGGGAAAGTATGTCATGAAGGATGGGTCGTTAGAAAAGATGGTACCTCTTTCTGGGG
>CAZMRM010000473.1:0-2345 GCA_964568515.1 uncultured Chitinophaga sp.
CACTTTGTTCTACAGATGAGGCCAGTACCTGCTTTGATTCGATACAGGAAGTTTGCTGAAGGAAAAAGAACCCAAGAAAAAAATTTATGCTGAATACAATCTTCTTTCTCATCTGTGTTTATGATTTAACAGATCACCAAAGTAAAGATATCTTTTCAACTCCTTAATAAAAAGTAAAAATCTGCCAATCTACATTAGCCGGTATGGGAATTTATGATTGCCCATTCTTGAAATTGTTCTAAAAAAATCCACTGGCCTTTGATGGGTCAATTTTAGAAATTCTTTTCTGAAATGAGAAGTGTCAAAAAAATGATTGTTATAACTAATTTCTGTACAATTTAAATTCTGTTGTCTCCAGGCCTCAAAATCTATTGATTTTCTGAATCTGACAATTCTTTTATAAACCATAGGGGAACAGCCGATGTAGTCATTAAATTTCCGATGCAAACTTCGACTGCTCACATGGCTTACGCCAGCTATCTCATCTATACTTAGTGCCGGATCCTTTAGGATGGCCTCCACTGCCTTTTCGACCTCTGTTAAATGGATCGTATTCACTATCTTTTCCAGAAAGGATTCGGCAAATTCAATTCGCTCTTCAAATTTTTTTTTCGAAAACAGCTCTTCGGCAAATTTTTGCCATTTATGATCTGAAAATTTCTGAAAGTTCTCCGGTGCAATCTCTTTATAACACTTATCAAAAAAATAATTGATACCGGATGGTTTAAAATTTATAGTAAATCCATTTACATACCCTTTATAACTGATAAATACAGGCGCCGTATATTTACCGAATATTTCAATTGAATAGTTGTTCTTTTTTGTTCTTTCTTTATGAAGCGGCCTTATGCTTAATTCATTCGTCCTTCTTTTAATATCTGCGTTTTCATAGAGTTCTACCGTAGAGCCGAATTGGGGAAAAGCAAAAAAATTAAGATTAAAATCCTTTCTTTTTTCAAACATATTAAAACCTGTGATATATTTTTTTAACAGTTCCGATTTAGGCTGAATATCTATTATCATGTTCAATGAAATTTACAAGCTCTTAGAAAATGTGAATGAATAAGGTGTTTCAAACATTTAGATTCTGATCACAACCATTAGCTATTTATCAATGATTAAACAAAAATAGAAATATAGTTCTTCTATAAACTCCCAATCTCTACGGGCGGGTGATACTGGTTACGACGGTTCAGCAACATATTGATAGTCAGAAGATTATTCTTCTTACCATTTTATTATAAAAAATAAGTTCAAAAAATAATTTTTGGTTTAAATAATCTACTACTTTTGCAGACAATTAATCTATATATTATCTATAGATTTAATATTTATTATTAACGGACTAAAACTGTCATCACAGTATCATCAGGCATTTATACAAACATTTATATGAAAATAAGTTTACTAAAAAGACCCTACCTCCATAAGATCAGTCTTACAATTATTTTTTCTCTTTCACTTTTATCAGCCAAATCACAACAGGAAACGGTTACGCTAAGCGGAAGGATCCTTGATGAAACAAGTAAGGAAACAATCATCGGAGCCGTTGTTGAAATCAAATCATTAAAAGACACTTCTATCGTTACCAATACAACCGTGGATATCGAAGGAAACTTTAAAACGGCAATAAGCAATCAATTTCCGATTTTTATAAGAGTAAGTGCTTTCGGATATATTACAAAACAAATCGATATTTATGAATTGCCTGAAAATACAATTGAAATACAATTACATAATAATAATATATTAAATGAAATTGTAGTAGTTGGATATGGTACGCAAAAAAAGGAAGATGTGGTGGGTGCCATTTCAAAGATAGATCCTGCTACGACCAAAACCATTCCTGAGGCAGGTTTTGATTCGCAGTTGGCAGGTAAAGCAGCAGGTGTTCAAATTTCAAATACTTCCGGAGTTCCCGGATCAGATGTATTTGTACGTGTACGAGGCACCACTTCTATTAATGCAGGAAATGATCCGTTGTATGTTATTGATGGTGTCTTTGTAAACAATTCCAGCTTACAGAATATTGCACAAGACAGAGCAACTTCCCCTCTCACCGATATCAACCCTGCCGATATAGAGCGCATCGAAATTTTAAAGGATGCCAGTGCTGTAGCTATCTATGGTTCCAGAGGTGCCAACGGTGTTATTATCGTTACAACAAAACGTGGTAATTATGAGCAAAAACCAAAAATTGAATTTAGTGCTTCCGAAGGAGAAGCCTGGGCACCTAAAAATCGTATCTGGAAAACAACTACCGGCCCCGAGCATGCCATGCTGGTAAATGAATACAATGCAAATATGGGTACACCTCAGCCTTTCCGGCCAAAAGATCAGATCGT
>CAZMRM010000473.1:2355-2596 GCA_964568515.1 uncultured Chitinophaga sp.
CTCTTCCGGCAACACCATTGACGATCTGATCTTTTGGCCGGAAGAGGATTACCGGAAGAACAACCTACTTATGATCGTATGAGTATCCTCGACCGACAGGCTCATCTTCGCAATTATGATCTTTCGTTGCAAGGCGGTTCAAAAAGTACACGCTATTATATAGGCGGTGGATACACAAAACAGGAGGCCATCTGGAAACCAATGGGATTTGAAAGAGCATCTTTTAAAATAAACCTGGATC
>CAZMRM010000474.1:0-2567 GCA_964568515.1 uncultured Chitinophaga sp.
TAAATTAACTATCGGTATGTTTGTACCCCAGCAGAAAAATTTTGCAGAAAGGGGGACAAAAATCAGAGTGAGAGTGGAGCGTGCTTCGTTCTTATGCTCACTTTTCCTTTAAATTTGAATAACAAGCAATAAAAAAACGCGAAAGGTTTTTAAGCCTCTCGCGTTTTCGGAACATAACAAATTAATTTCCGTTTTGAACGATCATTTTCATTACTGCTGTATTATTTCCTGCTTTCAGTTCATAGAAATAAATACCATTTTTTAAATGAGCAACATCAAGGTTCCATTGATGACTGCCTTCGCTCATCTGGGAATTGAATGCGGTCATTACTTTTTGACCGATGGTGTTGTAGATGTTCAATTCGGCCCAGGCAGCCTCCGGTAAATTAAACTCAATCACTGTTTGAGATGCATTTACCGGGTTTGGGTAGTTTTGCTTTAATGCAAATGAAGCTTTCTGATCCGATGGAATGTTGGTTACTGTTCCTTCATATTTGATCAATGCGTTTTGACTGGAGGTTACCAGATCATTTAAATCATCTCCTGCTAGCAATGCAAAAGCAACTTTTACAGAATCGTTGGCAGCAATAGTAAATGGTCCTGATGACACTACATTGGCGACATCATTTCCTGAAGTTGCCGTGGCACCACCGGTTGCTCTGTTGGTTGATAGTGTTGTGTATTTTTCAGAAGTGGAAAAATAATTGCTTTGATCGGTGATATCCACTCCTCCTCCTCCGCCGTTCACATTGTCGATAACATAATGCAGGAAAGGCCCTTTTGTCAATAAACGTATACCTCCATACAATTTTGTACCAACGGTACTGTAAATGTATCCTAATTTATTTGCCTGATCCGTTGCTCCTTTGTTGTTAACGGATGTTTGATCGGTAATGTCCCAATCGGCGAATACTCCTGCATATAAATTGTTCAGTGTTGTTCCGCTGGTGTTTTTAATATTGTATTCAAAGATGATGTATTTGGTGTCTCCGGCTGATGTCCAGGCATATGTTTTATGTTTTACCTGAACACCAATTTTGCTGGTTGCTCCGTTGTCATTGAAAACACCATATGTTTCAAATTCTGCTTTAACGGCAGGAATAAGGTCCTTTACATTAGAAACGGAAACAAAATCCATGTCATTGGCAGAGGCCGTGGATCCTCTTAAATTGTCGGAAACTTTGGAAGAAGAAACGCCAATCATAAGCCCGGCTTCGTATAACAAAGAAGAATCCTTATACATAAATCCAAGTCCACCGGTGGCATCTCCATTATTCCAGCCAATACGTCCACGGCTGGTATTGGTGGATGATACTTCATTGACAGCGATGTTGATGTAATCTACATTGACCGTAAGATCAATGTATTGGTAATCGGTATAGGAACCGTCCTTGAATGTGATAGTAAAAGGTATCAGCGCATTTACAGGAGTTCCTGGTTTAATGAAGATTTTATAAGCATTGTTATTGTTAACATCAAAGCTGGCCATTGTGTTTAAAGCTCCCGGTGATAAGGTGGGAGTAAGAATGGTTACATTGGTGCTGGTGGTGGAAAGGGTCGCCGTTAAATTGGTAGTTGCTGCGAGGTAGTTGATGATACTTCCTGTGATGTATATCGTATCATTGATCACAAATACATTATCATTATTGTCATTGATCTTCACTGGTCTCATACGTACCGAAGGTGAGCTTTCTGTCAATGCTCTGTATAAATTAATGCGTCCTCTTCCTAATTTCTCTTTATATCCTGAATTGCTACTGTATATATCATCAGAGGTAATACGTAATTGTTCACCTACCTGAAGTCCGGTATAGGTTGGATAAAATGTTTTTACGATGGCTGCAGCACCTGCACAGATGGGGCCCGCCATGGAGGTACCGCTCATAAGCGTGTAGCCGCCGCCATCAACTGTGGAGCGGATGTTTGTACCTGGTGAAGAAACATCTACCGTGTGATTAAAAGTAGAGAAGTCGGATTTAATATCATTGCTGGTTGTTGAAGCCACACAAAGAACAATGTCAAAAGATCCGGGAAAGTTTTGTACTTCATTATTGGCATTTCCGGCAGAGGCTACAACAAGTGCTCCTTTGTTAACTGTTGCATAGGTAACGATGTCTAATCCATATTGTCCGCCACCGGGTCCTCCCCAGGAGCAGTTAATGATTTGACAGCCATGATCAGCAGCATATTTAATTCCTTCGTAACCATTGTTTATTTGAGTCGTGCTGCTCTGTTTAGCACATTTAACCGGCAGGAAGGTACATTTAAAACCAGGGCTTGCAACACCGATCCCATTATCCGTAGCGGCAGCAGCACATCCGGAAACATGGGATCCGTGGTTACTGTTGTCAACATTTGGATTGTTGTCATTTTCACTGATGTCCCATCCACGGAAATTATCAATATAACCGTCACCATCATCATCAATACCGTTAATCGGATCCTGGTAGTTGTATTTGATCTTTGATTTCAAATCAGGATGGTCGATATCTGTTCCCGAATCAACAATTCCAATAACAGTGGCACTATCACCACGAGCGGTGGTATTGTTAACACCCCATGCATCC
>CAZMRM010000475.1:0-2558 GCA_964568515.1 uncultured Chitinophaga sp.
TTATAAAAATAGTGGAACGCAAATTACAGTTCGGCGCGGTCAATTTTTTCTTTTTTCTGAAAGGTATATGTTAAACCGAGTTGAGAACTAAAGCCTAGTGTTTGATGAAAATTGCCTGAAAAGTCGATTTGAAGGTGCTGAAGAACAAATCCGAATCCGAAGGTGGTCAATACGGGTTCGTTGCTGATCCCTCCCCGGATAAAAAAATGATGCAGGATACCATACTCTATCCCTGCCTTGAATAATGGCTTTTTGGAAATATCCTTCTCGGTTTCCAAAGCCAATAATACTTTTGAGGAAAATGAATATTTTATTCCAACCCGGAAAATAGTAGGGAGGTGTTCGTTTGTTTTTTTATAAAATACGGACAAAGAAGGGTTATAGAGGTGGGTACCGATGGTAAGGTTTTCCATGGGTTTTGCCTGTAGTCCTATCTCCGGTACAAAGCATGAAGAGGTATTTTTTTCTGCCGTATGTGTCGTCAGGTAGCTGATCCCCATACCGATTGAAAAAGATGTTGAAAATGCTTTTGCGGATGAGAGCGTATACATTTTTTCGTTATAGGCTGAATAGCCATAATGCTGGATAGATAAGCCGAAATTGGCAATTTTACCTGGAAAGATCAGGAAGGCGTTTTGTGTGGAAAGCTCCTTTAGGAAAAAGCGGTTTTCACAGAAAACACCGGTGTGTATGTGTTTAATGAAGCCTAATGCTGCCTGATTATTGACCGAACTCCGTGAATCTTCGAGACAGCAGCTTGTATTTCCCAGTGCTGCTCCACGCGGACCGGTTATAACCGGATTGCCATGAACAGATTGACAGATAAAAAGGATGGAAAAAAAGAGGGCGTTTTTTTTCATTTGACATGGTTATGCCAAATGTTTGGCCCCTTAAAATAAAAGAACTTTTTCATTAGAAGGGTATCTAATGAAAAAGTAGAAAAAATAGGTTAATTGGTTTTAAAATCGAATTTTACTTCTGCAAGCTCTTTATTGGCCTTTAGAATTTTATTTTTAAGATTTTCCTTAAAGTCCGCCACTTTTTTTAATAACTCAGAATCACCCGCAGCTAATATTTGTACAGCCAGGATACCGGCATTTTGTCCCCCATCAAGGGCAACCGTTGCTACAGGTATACCTGGAGGCATCTGAAGAATGGATAGTACCGAATCCCACCCATCAATGGAAATGGAGGAGCGGCAAGGGACTCCAATAACAGGTACAGGACTGAAAGCTGCTACAACACCCGGAAGATGGGCAGCTCCACCGGCACCGGCAATGATAACCCGGATTCCCCTGGTATGTGCATTTTTAGCAAAATCGGCAACGGCATCCGGCACCCTGTGAGCGCTCAATGCATTGATTTCAAAAGGAATTTTAAATTCATTTAATATCTTCGCAGCCTCTTGCATAATTGGCATATCTGAGGTACTGCCCATAATAATACTTACTTTAGGTGTCATGGAAATGATTTATTTTAATTAATTTAACGACGCACAAAAATAGCTTTTTATTAGATTGAAGAATAAAAAATACTATTGTTTATATACCTGATTTTTTTCTTATTTTCGTACGGTTAATCCAGTTTCAGAAGATTTATGATGATAATTAAAGGTAAACCATTCAAGGTATACTTGACGGTTGATCAGATTGGTAAGGCGGTGGACGAGATGGCGCAACGCATGAATCTGGACTTAAAAGACAAATCACCTTTGTTTTTAATTGTATTAAACGGAGCTTTTATGTTTGCTTCGGATCTGTTGAAAAAAATAACAATTGAATGCGGCCTTTCATTTGTGAAGGTTTCATCATACAGCGGCTTAAGTACCACCAGTGAGGTAAAGCAACTGATCGGGCTGGATGAGAATATAGAAGGGAGAATGGTAGTGGTGATCGAAGATATTGTGGATACAGGTATTACGATGGAAAACATTATCAATTATCTTCGGCAATACAATCCATCCGAAATAAAAATTGCAACATTGCTTCATAAACCGGAAGCACTGGTAAAAAATATCGTGTTGGATTATGTAGGCATAGAAGTGGAGAATAAGTTTTTAGTGGGCTATGGACTTGATTATGATGGGGAAGGGCGTAACTTACAGGATATTTATATTTTGGAAAAAAAATAAACAACAGACCTAAACTTCATACATTAATTTAAAAATTTCAACATATGCTAAACATCGTGTTATTCGGCCCTCCGGGCGCAGGTAAAGGAACCCAGTCAGAAAAATTAATTGATGAATATCAATTGGTGCATCTTTCAACAGGAGATATATTAAGAGCAGAAGTTGCTGCAGGATCTGAACTTGGTCAGCAAGCAAAACAATTGATGGATCAAGGAATTCTTGTTCCTGACGAAATTGTTATCGAAATGATCAGTGCAAAGCTTGACCAAAACAAACATGCCAAAGGATTTATTTTTGACGGCTTTCCACGTACTGAAAACCAGGCAAAAGCACTGGATAAATTACTTTCTCAAAAGAATACATCCATTACCAAAATGATTTCATTGAAAGTAACAGATGAAGAATTGATGGAGCGCTTGTTATCCCG
>CAZMRM010000476.1:0-497 GCA_964568515.1 uncultured Chitinophaga sp.
CTCAAAAAGGAGGTTTTAATGCAACAGCCGTGAATGCGCTCATACGTATATTCAAAGCCGATGGAACTGCGATCGGAACATTTTATAATTTAAATGATTCGGTTAATGCAGAGGGTGAACAAGGATTGCATGGAATAGCTGTGGATCCGGATTTTAATAACAATCATTTTGTGTATGTATATTATACTTATCGTAATCCTGCCAAAACAGTAAAGGAACTAAGAGTACTACGATTAACCGAAGCATCCAATGTTGGAACCAGCCCTAAACTGATTTTCAGAAATAAGTATGTTTCTCCCAATACCAATCACGTAGGAGGTATCATACGCATCAGTCCGAATGAACCAACCAAATTGTTCATTCAAACCGGTGACCTGGCAATTAATCAGGGAACTCCGGCTAACAATCATGCAAACAAATTAAATAATCCTTATGGTAAAATTCTTCGCATCAATACAGACGGAACGATTCCAACGGATAATCCATTTTACGATGAT
>CAZMRM010000476.1:507-2557 GCA_964568515.1 uncultured Chitinophaga sp.
GAAATGATGACCGGATCTGGAGCTATGGTCACCGCAACGGCTTTGGTATGTGTTTCAATCCTGTTACCGGCAGCCTGTATATCAGTGAAAACGGATGGAATGCCTGGGATGAATTTAACATCATTCACAAAGGCGGTAACTATGGATGGGCAACATGTGAAGGTGATTATATAAACAGCTCCACTTCCACACCCTGCACAGATCCGACATTTGTTAAACCTATTGCTACCTGGGGATCTCCGTTGCCTGCGGTTACCGGTTGTGTTTATTATTCAGGCACGGTTATGCCCGAATTTACCAATCATATCATTGTTGCAGATAATGATAATGGAATCCTTTATGATTTAACCATGGGAAATGCACCTGCATACGATGTGGTATCCAACAAGAAAAATTTTGCAGATCTTGAATCACCGGGCAGCGGACTTACAACCGTACGGCAGGGAACTGACGGTTGTATTTATGCCATGAGAGGCGGATATACGAATGCCGGAAGAATTTATAAAATTTGCCACAAAACAACAGCTGTCAATTCTCTTACTTCGATCGTAAACGAAATCGGACAAAATTATCCGAATCCGGCTTCGGATAAAGCGCAGATCGATTACAGTGTGGAGCAAACCTCAAGAGTGATCATCAGCCTTGTGGATGTTGCAGGAAGAACGGTAAGGACCTTACTCAACACAGAGGTCCAACCAGGAAAACATACCCTTGAAATAAATGATCTTTCTTCGCTACCAAACGGAAGCTATTTTTATAAGATGGATGTACAACAAAATAACAAAATAAGTTTTTCTCAAACAAAAAGAATGATCGTATTAAATTAATCAATTTGTAGATGCATACCATACAATTCGGGCGGGTCCATCGGTCTGCCCGAATTGTTTAAATAAATAGTAAACCGGTTATTCCGTTCTCACCACTAATTTTTGTAACCACTTGCCTGTGGCACATTCCACTTCACATATATACAATCCTGTCTTACAGGCTGAAACATCAACGGGTATTTTATGCGTTCCTTTTTGTAACTGCTGATCCATGACAACCTGTAATTTTTTACCGGTCAGGTCCGTTAAACAAACTTTTATATGATCCGTATGCTTTAGTGTAAACTCCAGTACCGTATGTTGAGCTGTGGGATTTGGAAACAGGGCGATGCGTTCAATAATGCTTGTTTCTTCATCTATACCGACAAAAGGGACAGGAGTTAAATAAACCCTGTAAATACTGGTGTTTGATCCGGTTATTCCAAAATTCCCTTGTTGTGCATGAATACCTCCGATGATATATCCAACCAGTTGTTGCTTGGGTGCAAGTTGTTTTAGATCCACCACTTCGTTTGCATACGTGCTTGTATTCCTGTTTAAAACGAACTTGGCGTTGCAACCCAGTAAACCTGGTAATTGCAAGGGCAATACAGTTTCTTCCATGCTTCCGTCCGCATAGGCACTTAAGGTTGTGACATCATTGATAAATGGTAATAAGGTATCAGGTTTAACCGTTCCGGTGCCGGAGTCATAATCATGCAAACTGATACCACCGAAAAAAGTCGTATACATATTTTTGCCGGCGGCATCATATACCGGTAAAACGGCACAGGTATACTGGCTCATCACCTGCTGATACGTTTTTATTTCGGTTGTCCCGTTGGCCGACAGCACAATGGGTTCCAGGTAGGGCAGATCTGCATTTTTTTTGAATACCCCTCCATAAGCACCGATCGCATAGCTGCCATCGGGTTTCACAATGGGGCAGACCGTCAGATCCCTCCTGTGAAAATTAGTCGTGTCAACAAGATAACTGAAATTGGAAAAAGTAATGGCGGTCCCGTCATCATTTAAATTGAATTTTTTAATACTGTTGCTATACGTTTGTGTAAACAAAACCGATGAGGCCTTATCATAACGGCCATTGAAGTTGTGACCGAACATCAGGTAATAATCATTTCCTAATTTCCCCAAGTCGCCGCCACAAACCGTAAAATTGGTATCGGTAACCTGCCGGATGAAAGGAGCAATAGGTTTTGCATTGATGACGGCATCAATCATTT
>CAZMRM010000477.1:0-2553 GCA_964568515.1 uncultured Chitinophaga sp.
AAACGCGCCTCTGTATAACGCATAGCAGCCGGGCTGTCACCATCGATCGAACCAAAGTTCCCTTGTCCGTCAACCAGCGGATACCTTAAGCTCCAATCCTGGGCCATACGTACCATGGCATCATACACAGAAGTATCGCCATGAGGGTGATACTTTCCCAGTACTTCTCCGACAATACGGGCAGATTTTTTATGCGGCCGGTTTGACAGTACGCCCAAATCCAGCATTCCATATAAAACTCTCCTGTGAACAGGCTTTAAACCATCGCGAACGTCAGGTAGTGCGCGTGATACGATAACCGACATCGAATAATCGATGTATGCCGATTTCATTTCCTCTTCAATATTTATCTGAATAATTTTTTCTCCGTCTGCCATAAATTCTAGTTTACTTGTTATTTAACATCTTCTTAAGCTTGTGTTCAGAATTATTGTCATGCAAAATTAATTCTGCATAGTAATTGATTTGCCCTGAAAATTGAAGCTCGAAGATACTTATTTTGTCTGGTGTGCATGCCTATTTCAAGCTCTAACTTATTAACATATTAACAGAGGATTTGTTGATAAAAATAAAGCCGGAAACCCCATGACTTTAAAATCACTTGTACCTTTGATTTTAACTAAAAAGATTGTATGTTTACACATATAATTGTGAAAAACCAATCGATCTGAAAGTTACAACTCAGCCGCATTTGAAAACAGTAAATAGTGTAACTCTTAAAAGCTTAAAGCGTTTTAGTATTAAATTAACCTCAATACATTATGGAAGCTAAATTTTCACCAAGAGTAAAAGATGTGATCACCTACAGTCGCGAAGAGGCTTTGCGTTTAGGACATGATTACATTGGAACGGAGCATTTACTGTTAGGAATCATCCGCGAAGGTGAAGGAACAGCAATAAAATTGCTCAAATTATTGAATGTGGATCTTATGGAGTTACGGAAAACCATTGAACAATCAATAGGAACAGGAACACATAAGGTAAGCAATCTGGCAAATATACCACTGGTAAAACAGGCGGAACGTGCGTTGAAAATAACTTACCTGGAGGCAAAATTGTTTAAAAGTGCCATTATCGGTACTGAACATCTACTTCTATCTATTTTAAAAGATGAAGATAATGTAGCAACAAAATCCTTACATAAATTTAAAATCGACTATGAAGTTATGAGAAACGAACTAGAGCTTTCCAAATCAGACCCTAAAGCAGAATTTCCTGGCACTCCTCCGGATGATGATGATTCAGATGATAGTTTTGGTAGTACCAGTAGTACCAAAAAGCCAGTTGACAGTAAATCCAAAACCCCAGTATTGGATAACTTCGGCCGAGACCTTACCAGAGCCGCTGAAGATGGTAAATTAGACCCCATCGTGGGACGCGAAAAAGAAATTGAACGTGTTTCCCAGATTTTATCCAGAAGAAAAAAGAACAACCCTATACTGATCGGTGAACCGGGAGTAGGTAAATCTGCTATAGCAGAAGGTTTAGCACTTCGGATCGTTCAACGTAAAGTGTCAAGGGTTCTTTTTGGCAAAAGGGTCGTAACCCTTGATTTGGCTTCACTGGTTGCCGGCACCAAATACCGCGGTCAATTTGAGGAGCGTATGAAAGCGGTAATGAATGAGTTGGAAAAATCACCTGATGTAATTCTTTTTATAGATGAGATTCACACCATTATAGGTGCAGGTGGCGCTTCCGGTTCACTGGATGCTTCCAATATGTTTAAACCGGCACTCGCACGTGGAGAGATCCAATGCATCGGTGCTACAACTTTAGATGAATACCGTCAATATATTGAAAAAGACGGAGCTCTGGAAAGACGTTTTCAAAAAGTAATTGTTGAACCCGCCACACAGGAAGAAACAATTCAGATACTTAACAACATTAAATCAAAATACGAGGATCATCATAATGTGACCTATACGGATGCTGCCATAAAAGCCTGCGTAGCATTGACAGCCCGTTATATTACTGACCGTCACCTACCTGATAAGGCTATTGACGCTTTGGATGAAGCCGGATCCCGTGTTCATATCACCAATATCAATGTCCCTAAAAATATTGTGGAAATTGAGAAAAAACTAGAGGAAATCAAGGAAGAAAAAAACAAGGTAGTTCGCTCTCAAAAATATGAAGAGGCTGCCCGTTTAAGAGATACCGAGCGTATCCTTCTCGAACAATTGGACGCTGCAAAAAAAACATGGGAAGAAGAAAGTAAAACCCACCGTGAAATGGTGAATGAAGAAAATGTTGCCGAAGTAGTTGCCATGATGACTGGAGTCCCGGTTCAGCGTATTGCTCAAAACGAGGGTGAAAAGCTGGTTAAAATGGCTGATCTGTTACAAGACAAAGTGATCGGTCAGAATGATGCGGTCAGAAAAGTAGTAAAAGCCATTCAACGTAACCGTGCCGGATTAAAAGATCCGAACAAACCCATTGGATCTTTTATCTTTCTTGGACCGACGGGAGTCGGAAAAACGCAACTTGCTAAAATATTATCCAAATACCTGTTTGATAATGATGATGCATTGATACGCATTGATATGAGTGAAT
>CAZMRM010000478.1:0-1290 GCA_964568515.1 uncultured Chitinophaga sp.
TTGCAGATGTACGCTTATATGAAAGAGGATTTACGGTTTCTGCTTCTTTTGGAAGAATGTTTCCGTTAATTAAAAAAAAGCCGAATTGCGGAATTATTGTAAATGCCGGGATTGGTCTTATACAACATAAAATACGAATAGAGGTAATTGGTAATAATGTACCGCAGTTATCAAAAGATTACAAAAAGGGCTATGATCGTTTAACAAATGGCTTGTTGCTGAGTCAGAATATCGGTTATTTATATTTAAGCAATAACCGCCTGTTGAATTTTTATATGGGTTTTGAATGTATGCAAGGCTTTACACAAAGCCGGCGCAGTTTCGACTTTGATAAAATGAAACAGGATACAAAAAAAAGATTGGATATTTTATATGGTGCAAAAGTTGCCTGGATACTTCCTTTATATAAAAAAGCTCCGAAAGAATTTTACACGTATTAGTACTATTTGCCAAAACTGTTTTCAAACCAAGAAATGCGTTTAATCTATTCCATATTTGTTCGATTTTACGGTTTATCTATCTATATCGCTTCGTTTTTTAATGCGAAAGCAAAATTGTGGATCAGCGGAAGGAATCATATTTTTAAACAATTAAAATTAAAAATTCAAAGCTCCACAAGTCCTGTTATTTGGTTTCATTGTGCCTCGCTTGGTGAATTTGAACAGGGAAGACCTGTTATTGAACAATTGAAAAAGGAGCATGCCGATTTAAGGATTATGCTCACTTTTTTTTCTCCCTCGGGATATGAAGTACGTAAAAATTATTCCGTGGCGGATTATGTTTTTTATCTTCCGCTCGATACACCTTCAAATGCAAAAAAATTTATTAAGCTTCTTAAGCCAACAGCTGTGTTTTTTGTTAAGTATGAGTTTTGGTTCAATTATTTAAATGAGCTGAGAAATAATGCGATCCCAACGTATTTAATCAGCGGGATCTTTCGGCAGGATCATTATTTTTTTAAGATATATGGAACCTGGTTTCGGAAACAGTTAGAAGCCTTTAACCATTTTTATTTACAAGATGAAATATCTCAAAAGCTGCTTCAGCAAATGGGATATACCAATGCAACGGTGGCCGGCGATACGCGGTTTGACAGGGTACATGAGATTTCTAAAACAGTAAAAAGTATTCCGGTCATTGAGCAATTCAAACAACAAAAGCCGGTTTTTATTGCCGGAAGCACCTGGGAACGTGATGAAGAATTGTTGTGTACATTTAATTTCGCTGAAGCTGGTTTTAAGCTGATTATTGCTCCTCATGAATTATCTGAAATAAGAATACAAAGCATTC
>CAZMRM010000478.1:1300-2543 GCA_964568515.1 uncultured Chitinophaga sp.
TCGTTATTCTCAAGCCACTGAACAAACGATTCTTTCTGCTGATATTCTTATTATTGATAATATAGGAATGCTCTCTTCTGTTTATCAGTATGGAACACTGGCTTTTATCGGAGGAGGATTTGGAAAAGGAATTCATAATATCCTGGAAGCAGCAGCATTTGGTTTGCCTGTTTTGTTTGGTCCCAATTATAGAAAATTTGAAGAGGCAAAGGGGTTGGTTCATTTAAGAGGAGCCTTTGTTGTAAACAGTGGTAAGGATGTTCAAAATATTATTCAATTACTTACACATTCACCTGCAGGACTTTTAGCAGAGGCAACAGCAAAAAGATATATAGAACATCGTATTGGCGCGACCAATACAATTTTAAAGGATATAAGATTTTAATTTTTTCTAACACGATTATTTTTATCAGCCAATCATCTGTCATTCATACTCTGGTTTGATCCTAAGAGGGTGAGCTTCCTCTAAATTTTCTTATTGATGGTATGCATATGAACATATGCTTAAGAATATTTTTGCTCCGGATAGGGTATTCAACAGCATTTGTTGATATATTTTTAGTTAACAGAAAAAATATGTGTTGCCATTGATTAAAATATGCTATTTTTGGTCACCTCCATATTAAAATAGATAAACGGTTATTTGATGGTTCAACAGAACCTACTCATAACTTTTATTTAGCACGCTTAAATTAAAATTATTTTCGGCTAACTCTAAAAATCATTTCATGGAACAGAAAAAGAACTACGCGATTCCTCTTGCATTTATTACCGTTTTATATTTTATGTGGGGTTTTATTACCTGTTTAAATGATATTTTGATACCTCATTTCAGAGAGATTTTTGTATTAAGTTATGTTGAATCCATGTTAATTCAATTTGCTTTTTTCGGAGCATATTTCATTGGATCCCTGATTTATTTTTTTATTTCCATTTCGTCCGGTGATCCTATCAACAGGATAGGATATAAAAATGGAATCATTTTAGGATTATTGATATCTGCACTTGGGACATTTTTGTTTTATCCGGCAGCTGCCTTTCAGTCATTTGGTTTTTTTCTATCGGCATTATTCATATTGGCTTTAGGTTTTACCGTATTGCAGATTGCTGCCAATCCCTATGTAATCTTATTGGGAAAACCGGAAACAGGTTCCCATCGGTTAAGTCTGGCCGGTGCGATCAATTCATTTGCGACAACAATAGCCCCTATCATAGGTGGGGCACTCATTCTTGGAGGAGCAGC
>CAZMRM010000479.1:0-2542 GCA_964568515.1 uncultured Chitinophaga sp.
CTGATAATCCAGCATGGATAACATTTTACGTCCTGTTTTTCCAAGCTTTGTTTCATCAACAGCAATCATGGTTGCTCCTGCAGGTCCCATATTTTTTTGTGCACCGGCATAGATCAACGCAAAATCATTTCCATTTACTTTACGGCTAAAAATATCACTACTCATATCACAAACCAATGGAACCGGCGATTTTGGAAACTCTTTCATTTGTGTTCCATAAATCGTATTGTTGGAAGTAATGTGTAAATAATCCAAATTACCTGGTATGGTATATCCTTTAGGAATGTAAGTAAATTTTTTATCTTCAGAAGAAGCCACGATCTCTGTGTTTCCGATTATTTTGGCTTCTTTAATAGCCTTGCTGGCCCATACACCTGTATTTACGTAGCCTGCAGTACCTTCTGTTCTTAGTAAATTATAGGGAACCATGGCAAATTGTAAACTTGCTCCGCCACCTAAAAAAAGTACCTTATAATTATCATTCAAACCCAGCAATTCTTTTACAAGTGAACGTGCCTCAGTCATTACCGCTTCATAGTTTTTACTACGGTGGGAAATTTCAAGAAGTGAAAGATTCAAATTATCAAAATTGATACAGGCATCTGCTGCTTGTTTTAGTACTTCTGCAGGCAATATTCCCGGACCTGCGCTGAAATTATGAACTTTAGTCATTTCTTTTGTTAACATGATTAATTATTTAAATTATTATTGCTGTTGCGTCAGATACATAGGTTGAGAACGGGACTCTTAAAATGAAACTGATTTTTCCTGTAATCCTCTTGTTTAAAGCACATTTTATAGAGCACTGCAATATTAGCAAATATTTAAAGGTGATCGGCAAAAACAGGAATAAATTTTTTAAACCGGATCTGAGTTAAATCTTAACTTCGCAGCTCAATTTATTTACCATTTATTTACCATGAACACTGCATTACTGCCAACCAGTTATTTAGGTCCCATCAATTATTTTTCAAAAATAAAAAAGCACGAGCATTGTGAAATCGAATGGTTTGAACATTTACCCAAACAAACCTATCGCAGCCGTTGTAATATATACTCTCCAAATGGACTCTTAACACTAAGCATTCCACTTGTTAAACGTAATCAACGGCAAGTTATGAAAGAAGTTAAAATCTCTTATGATTATGACTGGCTGAAGCTACATTGGAGAACATTGGAGTCGGCCTACAGACGTTCCCCTTTTTTTGAATATTATGAGGATGATCTTCATCCTTTGTATGAGAGTAAGAAGCACACCTATCTTGTAGATTTTAACGAATCGCTTCAGGAAAAAATAATGGGATTCTTAAAGCTGCAGAAAAATTATACCTTCACAAAACAGTATGTTCAATCACCTGAAAATCCCTCGGATTACCGGAACCTTTTTTCTCAAAAGGATGCGGCAAAAAGTGATACAGATTTTCAAGTTATTCCCTATATCCAGGTTTTTGAATCCAAATATGGCTTTATCCCCAATTTAAGCATTGTTGATTTACTGTTCAACTGCGGTCCGAGAGCTATCGATCATTTGTAAACTACCCTAAGTTCTCTTATTTTGTTATATTTGCCAACTTTGCAAAACCAACATATCTTCTCTAAAATTCAAAACCATTACATTTATTATGAACCTAGAATTTAATAAAAACGAAGACGCAATGCAGTTGCTTATTTCGGCAATGCAGAAAAAACTGGAAAAAATTCACCAGGGAGGAGGAAAAAGTAAGATTGAAAAGCTGCATGAACAGGGTAAAATGACTGCTCGTGAACGGATCGCTTATTTATTGGATCCAAACACAGAAAGCATAGAGATCGGTGCTTTTGCCGGTGAGGACATGTATAAGGAGCATGGCGGTTGTCCCTCCGGTGGTGTGGTGATTGTAATCGGTTATGTCAGCAACCGTCAATGCATTGTTGTGGCGAATGATGCAACAGTTAAAGCAGGTGCATGGTTCCCGATAACAGGGAAAAAAAATCTGAGGGCCCAGGAAATCGCCATGGAGAACAGATTACCCATCATCTATTTGGTAGATAGTGCAGGTGTTTATTTACCGATGCAGGATGAAATATTTCCGGATAAAGAAAATTTTGGGAGGATCTTCAGGAACAATGCGGTAATGAGTAGTATGGGTATTATACAGATTGCTGCGGTAATGGGAAGTTGTGTGGCAGGTGGTGCCTACCTGCCAATTATGAGTGATGAAGCGATGATCGTTGATAAAACCGGCAGTATTTTTCTTGCCGGCTCTTATCTGGTAAAAGCAGCGATCGGAGAAACAATTGATAACGAAACCCTTGGAGGTGCAACTACACACTGTGAAATATCGGGTGTTACAGATTATAAATGTAAAGATGATAAGGATTGCCTGACCCGGATCCGCAACATCATGAGTAAAATTGGCAACTCGGAAACAGCCGGTTTTAACCGAGTAGCTGCACAGCCGCCTAAAAAGGATCCCAGGGAAATGGTGGGTATTATGCCTGCCAGCCGTGACCAACAATATGATATGCATGAAATTATTGCCCGAATTATTGATAATTCTGA
>CAZMRM010000480.1:0-2509 GCA_964568515.1 uncultured Chitinophaga sp.
GTGTAACGTGCCCATATCGAACCGGTAACAAGGCCCAGTACGCCAAATAACATTCCGGTGTGTGCTGCTTGTGCAGCTTTGATATCGTTTTCAAGATTGGTTTTATTGAGGTATACAACACTTTGAAAAACAGATATAAAACAAATAGTGATCATTGCAAACCACATCGGAACATGAAAGTAAAGATTCCGGATACTTTCGTGAAGGATAGGCTGAGCCGGCACATCAAATAAAAAACCTGTAATAATGGTATATAAAACAAGTACGACGGCAACTATTTTCCACCAGTTTTTTTTCATTGTATTTCTACTGCTTTTGCAGTATGCTATTGGTATTTTTGGATATAAGCCGGTTTACCGCTTACCTCTTTTTGCCTTCAGTCGAAGGACTAAATTAATCGCGCCAAAGGTAACGAAATAATAAATAGGAAAGTGCGATAATGATCATATTTATACAAACCAAAATCAATAAATAATGAACATCCCAGTTTTCCAGTCCATCCAGCGCATTTTTCGAAAGTTTGATAAGTACCATGAGCAATGGCAGGATAATCGGAAAACTTAAAATGGCCATCAATGTAAAATTATTTCCTGTTTTGGAAGCGATAGCGGAAACCATCGTGAGTAATGAAGAAAAACCAAAACTACCCAGAAACAGAGTTAATAAAAAAAGAGGGGTATCCTGGATAATATTACCAACAAATAAGTTATAAATCAACAGGCACAACCCGGATAAAACAAGTAAAAGCAAAGAGTTATAAATGATCTTGGAAAGAATAACTGCCTGGGGACTTGCTAATGTATAGAGATACAGGAGTCTGCCACGTGTTTCATTAATAAAACTTTTGGCAACAGCATTAATGGATGCAAATAAGAGGATGATCCAAAACAGGGCATTCCAGGTTGCCGGCGTAACAATCCTCTTAAAGCAAAGATAACTCACAAAGATGGTTGAAATAACATACAGCAGAATGCCTCCCAATGCGTACTTATTCCTTAACTCAAGCTTTATCTCTTTCGCTATCAAATGTTTTATTTGTTGTACAATCATGATGTCATTTAAAATCGTCGCCCTGTTTTTTTGAATAGGCGCAACAAAGATACATTTCATTACATTTGTGGATTCAATTTATTAAAAATTAAAAAATATGAGACTGAAAATATCCCCCATTGTATTTATTGTATTGTTTTCCATTCTTCAAACCAGGCTAAATGCACAAGCTTTTTATGACTTAAGGGCGAAAACAATTGATGGTAAAGAGTTTAACTTTTCTGATTTAAAGGGTAAAAAAGTATTGATCGTCAACACGGCTTCCAAATGCGGATTTACACCTCAGTACGAAGATCTGGAAAAGATATACAAAGAGTATAAAGATAAAAATTTTGTGATCATTGGTTTTCCTGCCAATAACTTTAATAAACAGGAACCGGGAACAAATGATGAAATTAAAGAGTTTTGTACAAAAAATTATGGAGTTAGTTTTCCAATGATGGAAAAAATATCGGTTAAAGGAGAAGATATGGATCCGGTCTATCATTGGTTAACAGAAAAAAAATTGAATGGAAAAATGGATTCATCGGTAAAATGGAATTTTCAGAAATACCTGATTGATGAAAGCGGTAACCTGGTGGATGTGGCTTATTCAAATGAAAAACCATCCAGCGACCATATTGTTAGCTGGATTACTAAATAAATTTATAATGAAGCTGGACTTATTAGCTATCGGCGTACATCCTGATGATGTTGAACTTTCCTGTGCCGGAACATTATTGAAACATATTTCTCTTGGATATACCTGTGGAGTAGTGGATCTTACTGCAGGAGAGCTTGGAACCCGTGGAAGCAGGGAATTAAGATTAATTGAAGCAGTAAATGCTTCAAAAATACTGGGTCTGGCCGTAAGAGATAATTTGGGAATGGCTGATGGCTTTTTCAGTAACGACAAAGAACATCAGTTACAGATCATAAAAAAAATAAGACAATACCAACCGGAAATAGTGCTTTGTAATGCCATTACAGACCGTCACCCGGATCACGGAAGATCTTCACAGCTGGTTGTAGAAGCTTGTTTCTACAGTGGTTTAAGAAAAGTGCAAACACTTAGTGATGGCCAGGAACAATTGGCATGGCGCCCTAAAGCAGTATATCATTATATTCAGGACAGACAACTGAAACCAGACATTGTGGTAGATGTGACAGCATTTGTTGAAAAAAAAATGGAAGCCATCCGTGCATTTAAATCACAGTTTTATGATCCGGATTCGAGAGAACCCGAATCACCAATTTCAGTTAAAAATTTTTTAGAAGTTGTGAAAGGCAAAATGAGCATGCTGGGAAGAGATGCCGGTTTTGAGTATGCTGAAGGGTTTACTGTAGAAAGAACACCTGGGGTCGTTAACCTGTTTCAGTTGATATAATTACCTACATTTTGTGATTTAAATGCAACTGTTATCTTTGACAAATTATTTAATAAAAGTATGGGATTTTATAGTAAAGAAAAAAGAACAGC
>CAZMRM010000481.1:0-2487 GCA_964568515.1 uncultured Chitinophaga sp.
GGTAACAGGGTTGGGATACATTTTTATTGCAGAAGAATTAACCTTTGCAATGCCAAGCGGACTTGGAGTTGTAAAGTTATCGATGCAAAAATAAAGTGGTGTATTGATCCCGAATTCACCCACATCAGAAGAATACAATCTGAAAATAAGACTATCCACATTTCCAAGACTGGTCAGATCAACCCACTCCCAGGTTTTCACAATATAATCTTTTGAATCATCAGCAAAACGATAGTCTGCCAGATAAAACTCTACCGAATCGGTTGTAAGGACTCCATTGTAATAACCTCTTATTGCCAGTTTATACCAATCCGGATAAGATCCCTGCGGTAAACCGGAATTTGTTTTGGTGGTGTCGCCAAACTTTTTTGCAAAGCTGTCACCATCTCTCATACTGATTGCTGCATACGTGCCATTAGTAACATACAGGCCGTTCACGATCCCTCCTGCTG
This sequence comes from uncultured Chitinophaga sp., assembly GCA_964568515.1. GTDB lineage: Bacteria > Bacteroidota > Bacteroidia > 2-12-FULL-35-15 > 2-12-FULL-35-15 > 2-12-FULL-35-15. The sequence continues at coordinate 453 of CAZMRM010000481.1, forward strand.
CTGTTGAATTTAAATAAATTTTTGCGTTTTGTGTTCCCACTGCATAATTTTCCGAATTGTATCCTTCCGCCGTTACTGCACTGTACATGTTGGTATAACCGGCAGTGGTGCTATCTTTTTTGTTGCTGTAAGCCCATCCACGTGTCCAATATGTTCCGGTATTATAATTGGGGAAGATAGCATCACCACTTATAAACGTGGTTCCATTTGGAGTGCTGGCGCCGTCCCAGTATGTATCAGGCGATAAGGTTAAGTTTTCAAATGTTGCAACCTGTTGTGCGTTGACATTCACGGAGGCGATCACAGCCACAGTAGAAAAAAGAAACCGGTGTAATTGTTTTTTCATTTTTTTTAAGATTAATCATTTAAATTATTAGACTTGGTAAAATAGAAATTGCATCCTGCCTGGTAATTTCTGCCGGGCATTGCCCTGTTTTCAATCACCTGGTAACGGTTATCAAACAGGTTGTTTACAGCTGCAAATAATTGCAGGTGAAATCCGGCTATATTAAACAAGTGGGCAGCTTTTATATTACTGATAAAGTAGGGCGACAAATAATATTTATTGTCGGAAGATGTATAAGTATAGCCTACATATTTTTGATGATAAGTAAAGCTGAACTTTTTGTAACTCAATGTAAGACTTGCGTTTCCTTTATACATAGGTGTATAAATAAGTTGTTTCCCCAAAGCCGCATCAGTTGTAACAGCCACACGCTGTACAGTAGAAACCGTATAATCCCACATGGTGTTCATCACAACACATACTTTCCGGACAGGAAAATTTAGTGTGAAACGGTACTCTGCACCACGTGACCACACTTTCATAATGTTATCCGGTTGCCAGTAACCGGCTGCTGTTGGCGTCCATAAGATCCAGTTGTCAATGGTCCGGTTAAAAACGGTAATATTGAGTGTTGCCGATAATTTGTTCAGGTTCTTTTTAAGAGTGATTCCCAGTTCTTCGCCCCATCCACTTTCAGGTTTTAAATGAATGTTTCCGCCCTGCAACCAGTACAGGTCATTGAATGTCGGGATACGGTAATGCTGTGCAACATTAAAGTTAAAAGATAACTGTTTGAAAAAATCCCCTTCCCCTCCAAGGGAGTAGGTAAACGGACGAGATGCGTTTGTATAAACAGTGTTTGATTTAAAAGGTGTAGGCGTAATGGTATCTACGGTATGATTATCCGGTTGAATAAACTCTTGTCTCACATTAAAAAACCCACGTAATGTATTTGGCTTGTTCTGGATTTTATAGCTGGCAATAAATGCCAACCGGTTCTGATGCGGATTTTTCTCATAGCCACCTGCCCGCGCTTCGCTATAAGTATTGTTTATTGCCACTGTTAATAAATCAGCTTTAGTAAGTTTAAATTTACCTTCTGCTTCAGCAATGGTTACGGTTGTTTTGTTTTGGGAATGCAAATCAATGGTGGTATCCTGGTATTGCAATGTTTCATAAAAATAAGCGGCACGGGCTGTAAGGATTAACTTTCCTGTTACCCTTTGCCATTCGGAAGTTACACGAAGGGATTCGTCTCTTTGATTGGAGGAATTAGTTTCCTGGCTCAGTGAAGGCGGAATGTTTCTGTTGGCCGTTTGATACCAGAAACGCACGTTTACTTTTTGCCGTTCATTGATCTGGAAATAATTTTCATTTAATAAACCGGTTTGTTTAAGCTCAGCATTTGTTTGTTTCTGTATTGGTTTTTCAGGAAGCATGGTATTTTCAAACGGAAAATTATTTTTGGCGGTGTGATTAATTAATTTCAATGAGCTGATGAATCTTTTTTTGCTAAACTCAATTCCGGCTTGTTGTTGCTGATCGGCAAAACTGGCAAGAGATGCACCGGCAAATACACTGATTCCTTTGTTAAAGGCTGCACGGTTATTTAAATGAATGGCTCCGCCAACGGCACCGCTCCCCCAGGTTGCACCCGAGCTGCCATATTGAAGCATTACTTCATTAAAAAAGCCGGTGGATAAAAGAGATAAATCCTGTGGACCATACATTGGGTTCTGAAGATTGAAT
>CAZMRM010000482.1:0-343 GCA_964568515.1 uncultured Chitinophaga sp.
AGCAAATTTTTAAATTTTTTGATTGTCAGTTTTTTGTCGTTCGTTCCAAACTGATCTGCATATCCATCGGAGAACAGATAACAGATATCACCCTCTTCCAGTTTTATTACCTGTGTGTCAAAATGTTTATTGTTTTCTGTAATGCCACCAATGGAAGATTTTGTTCCTCCTATTTCATCAAGGATTCCGGTAGCTTTACGAATGATCCAGATAGGGCGATTGGCACCTGCAAACTCCAGTGTTCTATTCTTTAAATCAAGTGCACAAAGCGCAATGTCCATTCCATCACGATTTGTATAAGCATGTTCCGATTGATGAAGAGAGTCTTTGATTCCATTATTCA
>CAZMRM010000482.1:353-2485 GCA_964568515.1 uncultured Chitinophaga sp.
TTAGTTTAACCGCATTGTTCAGTTTCTCAGAACCGATCATACTCATAAAACCTCCCGGAACACCATGTCCTGTACAGTCGGCTGCAGCAAGAAATAATTTATTATCGTTTGATGCAAAAAAATAAAAATCACCGCTTACAATATCCTTTGGTTTAAACAATATAAAATTCTGGGGAAGCCACCTGGAAATCTCTTTCTTATCAGGCAACATAGCTTGTTGTATATGAAGCGCATAATTAATACTATCCGTTATCTCATGATTCTTTTCAGCAATAATTTTATGTGCCCATTCGATACGTTGGCTCTTTACCTCTAACTCATTATTTATTCGCTTCTTTTGAAGATAACTTCGGTACATAAATGCTGTTACCAGTAAAATAAGCAATGCGAAACTAATCACATACCACAATATAATTTTTTGACGTTTCTTATCTGAATTCGCAAGCAAGTTTTCTTTTTCCCGTTTTTCCTTTTCTATGGATTGTTTCTTCTCAAACTCAAAATTTATTTCGGAGCGCAATTTCCTTTCTGTATTTTCTTTATTGAAAATACTGTCCCTGTATAAAATAAATTTTTTATAATATTCCAGTTCTAATTTCGTATTTCCTGTTTTATGATATAGTTCAGATAACCGATTATAGCAATCTTTACGAATTGTTATTTCTCCGTTTGTTTCTGATATTTCAATTGCCTTTTTTATATATTTTTCCGATTCTTTTAATTTATTCTGGTATAAATAAAAACTTCCTATTAAAAAATAAATTCTTCCAATTTCATTTCTTTTATCCAGATGCAGGGCATTTTTTAATGATTCCTCCAGATAAAAAAGTGCTTTTGAATCATAAAATTTGACAGAGTCCGGATTCCTGCTTTGGTCGGCCTTTGTTATATAAATAGAAGCTGTATTGTTATACCATGTATTTATATTAGTTGTAACCTCCAGCTGTTTGTTCATTTCTATTGTTTTCAAATAGTAGTAAAGTGATTTGTCCAGTTCACCTTTTTCTCTGTAAACAATCCCCAGATTACCTGTATGTTGTGCTATCGCTGATTTATCATCAAGCTCTATGCTTATCGCATAACCTTTTAAATAATAGTCTATCGAATTTTTCCTTTCCCCTGCATCAAAATAAGTGGCACCAATTGCAGACATGGCGTTGGCCATTTCCGATCTATTATTTGTTTCTTCTGCGAGTTTCAATGACCTGAAAAAGTAATCCAACGCAACAGAAAACTTTCCCTGATTTTTATTAATATATCCTATACTCACCAAACATAATCCGATCCTGTATTTATTACCCATTGCTTCGGCAATATGCAATGCTTTGAAAATATATTCACTCGCCTTTTTGTAATCGCCTCTTTGTTCATATATCCTTGACATATTTCTGTAACTGTTATAAATACAGTTTTTATCCTGTAGTTCTTTTTCCATTACTATAACTTTTAAGAAATAGGATAACGCTTCCGTAGTCTTTTCCTGATTGGTAAGTGCTAAGCCGATCTGAGAATAGCTATTGGCTATTAATTGTTTGTTATGCAGTTTTATTGCCCCATCCAATGACATTTTATAATAGTTCATGGCAATGTTTTTTTTATTCTGTAATGTATAGGTAATGCCTATATTACCAAGACGTTTTAAGTAGGATTCTTCATTTGACACGATTTTATCTGCAACCAGTGCTTTGAAAAAATATTCCCGGGCAAGGTTATATTTCACTTTACCTAAAAAAACGAGCCCGATTTTATTATAGGAATCGCCTTTGTATTTTTTGTAGTTGGTTCTTTCTGCGAGCTGCAGGGCAATTCTTGCTGTAGAATCTGCTTTATCGTCGTATCCTGAATCAATGAATTGCTGGGCAAGAATATTTAAAACACGAATCCTGGCAGTATCTTTATTAATCGTACTTAGAATGTTTTGAAGAGAATCAATCTTTCGTTTACCGATGTCCGAGTATGACTGTGCCATTGCAGGTTCAATCAAGCAATGGCCTAAAATCATAAACAAACAGAGGATTGTTGCTTTCATAATTGTGACAGAACAGTTAACGAAAGCAATACTAAAAGGTTATAAAAAATGAGTAAGTTGTATCCTGATCAACAACCCGAGGAAGCGAAAAATCGGAGAGGAG
>CAZMRM010000483.1:0-2472 GCA_964568515.1 uncultured Chitinophaga sp.
TCAGTTCTATTGGTATTGCACCTTCACAATCACAAGTTGTTGCTTTTATAATTGATTTCGGTGGGTTAATCTTGGAATGATCAGTTTTCTGAGCAGTAACAATGCTGTTAATACACATATATTCTGAATTCACAGTCCTGACATACTAATGTTTCATCCTTTTTTACATGCCATAATTTTTAAATTTAGGTTGATTGATAACATCTTTTATTTTGTTTTTTTGATGCCTGGATAATAGCCGGTAATAATTTCGCCCTTGCTTAAAGGGTTAACGAGGGATCCTATATAATCAAAGAGATTATAGCTGCATTAATAAAAATCATTGTTATCCCAGTTTAGTTTTTTTTAAACTTGTAATTTCTGAGCTGACACATTGCAATCTTTAAATACTATTCAACTTTCTGCAAATGAAAAATTTCTGAATAAGTTATTATTGGATTACTTTTATTTCCACACGATTATTTCTATTCATCTCATACATATATCCTATTTTACTCTTTTCATTTTTATACAATTGCTGGCTGCTTCCTTTTCCTTCTGTTTGGATTCGATTCAGTGCAATTTTATGATCATACAAATAATTACGTACTATATTTGCTAAAGCTTCCGAAGCTTTTACTTCATATTTTTCTGCAAGTTTGTCTTCACCTTTTGTTACATAACCCGTTACAAGTATTTTTTTATCTGTATTGACGGTTAAATAATTTACCAATGAATCCAGTACACATTTAGAATTACCAACATCTAAAGAATAATCCCGGATCTTAAAAAAATGATCTTGTATATCACGTTTAATATAATAGATGTGGATACCATATCGCAGTATTGTCCATTCTTCTTTATTATACGGTTTATTTTTCAAACTGTCTGATTTACTTATCATGCCATATGTATAAGACTTGACAAATCCTATTTCGCACGAAGTTTTCACTTCTGAATTATTTTTTTTTATAGTTGAAGTTGAACTCATTTTATCTTTGTCGAATCGTAATTCAAAAGGTTGTGTTGTGTTTATTACTGCAATACAATAGTAATTTTCAGACAGCGTTCTAATCTTTTTTAATGAAGGACTTTTTCTACATACATTACAGGAACACTGACCCAAAAATTCAGATGCTTTGAAATGCAAATACTCATCGTCTGAATTGATCAGGCTATCGCCCATCGCAAAAATTACGTTCTCATTACCGGGACAGTTTGAGTTAGTTGAATTATAAATTATATAATTTCCAGAAGTATATAGTTTAATTGAAATTTCAGAAGACACTGCTTTAAACTTATACCAGGTTGTCCCCTTGGACGGCGGTAATTGAATTACCTGTATGGTATCAGAAATCAAAATTGCTTTATCACAGCAATTACCATCTGTGATACGCTGAGAAAAACTATAAGTAAACTGAAAAATAAAAGAAATGAATAAAACTCTGATTTTCATGTTTTAGTTTACTATATTGAATAAGATTCCTATTCATTCATGCTATTTAAAGCATCACAAAGAAAGAATTTTAATAGAAACTCTTCTATTCTTATTTTTTTCCTCGTCCGTTTTAGGTTTTGGAATTATCATTTTATCGGTACCAAAATTAACCTTGGTCATACGGTCTCTGGAAACTCCCATTTTTAACAACTCATTATATACAATTCCTGCTCTTTCCTCTGCTATCTCGCTATCCTCTTTTCTATTTTTAATTTCCTTAGCTACATCAAACATCGTAGCATGACCTTGAATTTCAATTTTTAAATTTGGATTCTTCTTCATTAACATTCCAAGACCATAAATCGATTTTTTTTCCACATTTAAAAGAAGTAATACATCATTCGTGAAATAAATCAGATTATAGATCTGTCCCAATTTTATTCCTGTCATTGTTTTATTTATTTTTAAATCAATTTTGTCACCAGCGATGTTTTTTGAATGCACAACTACTGCTTCTGGAAAGTAATTCGAATTATAAAATAATAAACTATAATCTTCATCTTCTCGAGCAACAAAGGAAATTGAATAATTACCGGTTTTAATACTGGAAGTCGATTTAATTAACTGAACATTATTTCTGTCACTTAGTGTCATCTCTGTTTCTATAAGTTGGTTTGTAAAGTCCGTCACAGTCCCGTTGATGGTTATGTGCTTCATATAATTGAAGTGAACACGATGTCCCTTCCCATCCATATTCACATTATCCAGCACCAACATATATTTATCTCCTTTTTTTACGTTAATTGATTTTGAATAAGGATTACCTGCTCCTTTTCCTACAAAATTATTTGTTGCTGCTATAGATAGTCCGGTAATGCCTTTAGATTGCATGTTGTTTTTAGAAAGATTACTTCGAACAGGCTTAATCTCTTTATTTATAAGCATCCTGCAGAAAGCAGTGTCTCTATAATTATAAAGCAGGAAATCATAATCGTTTGTAGTATCGTTAGGGTGTATTTCAAACACCAATTCTCCGTCATAGTTGACATTCAGCA
>CAZMRM010000484.1:0-2464 GCA_964568515.1 uncultured Chitinophaga sp.
AATTAAATGATTTCCTTAAAGCATATGGTAATTTTGATGTTAAAAAAGGAAATTTTGGAATGTATGCTGAGTTTGCAGCAAAGAATGGTAGTTTTGGAGGGTATGTAAAACCGGTATTAAAGGATCTTGATATCGTACAGTGGAACAGAGAAGAGGGAGATTTTAAACAAATTTTATGGGAAACCATTGTTGGAAGTACGGCTGAAGTATTTCAAAATCAGAAAAAAGATCAATTTGCAACAAAAATTCCGATCAAAGGACATTTTGATAATGCTGATATTAATTTATGGAGAGCAATCAGTTATATTCTAAGAAATGCTTTTGTAAAAGCCTTACAGCCTCAGGTGGATAATTCAATAAATATTAAAAAATTAGAAGAAACTGATAAGAAAACATTTCTTGAGAAAATTTTCGGAAATAAAAAGAAAGATAAAGTAAACAAGAAATGAAAAAATCAAAAATAGTCAAAATTGTAATTACACTCTTACTACTTGTAATTATTGCTAGTGTAGCAGTATTTTATATCTATAACCCTAAAAAAGCTGTTAATTTAATCTTGCCAGATCTTTCACGGATAACTTATATCAATGCTGATGTCAAAAGCGATTCGGTAAGAACAAAAATTGATGTTATCATACAAAATAAAAGTCCCTACAAATTATCAATAGATAGTGTTTTCTTTGAAATTAAATTAAATGATGAATTACTTCTAAAGGAACTGGTACCGCTCAAATTGAAGCAAAAACGTTATCAGACCGATACTGTTGAACTTCCGGTTGATATTTCAAGAAAAAAATTAAAACATATTTTAGATAATTTAAAAGATGTGGATTCGACTAATCTATCAGCTTATTTTTATATCGTATACGATACATTTATAGGAAAAGTGAAATTAAAGCATGATAAAATCATCAGAATTCCTGTACCGATCCCACCTCAAGTTAAAGTTGTGAAGGTTGAAAGAAAAAAATTCAGTCTTAAAGAGAAAACTTTATACACCAACATACTGCTGAAGGTTATAAATAAGGGTAGAAATATAAATATCCAATTAACAGATATATATTACAAATTGCAGGTTGAAAATGCTTTGGAAAGTGAAGGAACGATTGATAAAGTAGTTACAATCAGACCCCAGTCAACCGAATTAGTAGAAGTTCCTGTTGATATCAGAATAGAACATCCTCTAAACACCATTATGAAGATCATCACCAATAATGATGAAATGAATTATACACTTCATTTAAAAGCCAAAATGATTGAAAATATGGTGGATAATCTTGATAAGCAACCTATTCCTGTAGAAATTACTGCAACCGGAAAACTGGAGTTAAAAAAATAGAACTTGATTTTTTCCACAATACTATGTGCATAATTTAACACACTCTTATCACTTCGGGCATAATATTTTATTAACAGTTAAGAACCAATACAATTAATCATGGGAAATACATTTTATAGTTACTCGTTAGCAATACTGTTGATAATATGTTGGGCAGTTTGTTTTTTCCTTTATTCGGTAAGTATGGTTTTTCACCTGTTACTGATCTTTGCATTAATTCTTATTGCAATTACTGTCATTAAGAAAGAGAAAACGGATTTGTGATGCAATATTATGACTCATTTTGAGTAATCAATTCTACGAAATAGTAAAATAAATACAAGCTTCTTGGCTATTTTTCTTGTTCAATTTCAATATTTTATTAGGTGGCATGAAATTGAAATAGTAAAAAAACAAAATCTAATAACCATTAAAATAAACTAATCAAATTAAAAGTAAGGCCTATGAAAAAGTTAATATATCTGTCTGTAGCCTGTTGCCTGATGTCAATGAATTCGTTTGCTCAGGATGACAGCCGTGAGCGAATTCATTTTGGTGCAAAAGCAGGGATCAATGTCTCATCCATCTATGATACAAAGGGAGAAAATTACAATGCTGATCCAAAAGCAGGATTTGCAGGAGGTGGGTTTATTGCCATACCAATAGGTAAATTCCTTGGTATACAACCCGAAGTTATTTTTGCTCAAAAGGGTTACTCTTCTTCAATTGTAACAGAAGATTACAGTTACTCCTATACCAGAACAACCGGTCATATAGAAATTCCTGTATTACTTCAAATTAAGCCTGCTTCTTTTTTATCGGTTGTGGTTGGTCCTCAATTTTCATACATGACTTATAGAGAGGAGAGTTTCAAAACAAATACAACTTCTACTATTGTACAACAAGAGATAGAAAATAATAATATCCGTAAAAACACTTTGGGGCTTACATCAGGCTTGGATGTTTATATATTACGCCATTTACTTATTTCAGGTAGAATGGGATGGGATTTACAGGATAATAATGGAGATGGTACAGCTACTTTCCCCCGCTATAGAAACATATGGTTCCAAGCGGCTGTAGGATTACGTTTTTAGTTAATACTTATCGAGGAACAGCCAGTTTTATGGATACAAAACAAGTTTC
>CAZMRM010000485.1:0-2444 GCA_964568515.1 uncultured Chitinophaga sp.
TTGTCACCTGGATTTTATGACCTTAAGTTGGAGTTTATCGGATACCGGACAAAAAAAATTTCCAACATAGAAGTATTACACAATCAATCCCATAATAGCGGAGCACTCTATTTGCAACCTTCTTCGTTATTGAGTGAAGTAACTGTAACTTCACAACAAAATGCTTTCTCAAATAAAATTGACAAACAAACTTACAAGGCAGACAGATTTCAAATTGCAAAAGGTGGCACGGCCATCGATGTTATTAAAAACATGCCCTCTGTTACCATAAATACGGATGGAGATATTCGCTTAAGAGGAAATACAGGATTTTTGGTTTTATTAAACGGAAAGCCGGTAACCACCGATTTAACAACCGTACTTAACCAGATTCCAGCCAATAGTATTGAGAATATAGAAATTATTACTTCTCCCTCTGCTAAATATGATGCCGATGGCAAGTCAGGGATTATCAACATTACAACAAAAAAGGGTACGGATGATGGGGTTTCCTATACGGTTAATGGCCTGTATGGCCTGCCTTCGGTAAATAGCTTTCAAAACAGAAAACAACCTCAACGGTACGGTATGGATGCGTTGTTTAATTTTAAGAGTAATAAATGGGAAATCAGCGCCGGCGCAAGTTACCAGCAAAATGATTTAGCCGGCCAACGGGAAGGAAACGCAAATACCACTATTGAAAACCGATACTCCACTTTTCCTTCTTCAGGTGAACGAAGCTTTCAACGAAGAAATTATGCCACCAGGGCAATCATTACTTATACACAAAATGAGCGGAACCAATTTTCTGTAAGTGCCTATTATGGACAACGGAGACAATATAGAAGAGCGGACATTTACTACAGAAACACAAAAACAGATAGTTATACCGGTACTAATTCAGGAACCATTTATTACTTTAATTCCAATCTTCAAAAAAAGCAGGGTGATTTTTCATTGGTTAATGCAGAATATACACATACCTTTAAGAACAAGTCACAGTTTGCTCTTTCCGGTTTATACGAATACGCGGTATTGGATGGTTTTACCAAAAATTTAAATACACACCCGGATGAACACCAGGATACGCTTGGTTATGTTTTAAATACGTCCAATAGTCCGCTAAATGGAATAAGAATAAAAGCCGATTACTCTTTGGTTGTGGGCAAAGGGAAATTAGAAAGCGGATACCAATTACGCTATCAAAAACAAACCGGAGTTTTCTTATACAAAGATGCTATTCCGGGAACACCGGATTATACTATAATCCCAGAATTTAGTGCAGACATTGATGTATTAAATGCCATTCATGGCATTTATTCTTTATACAGCAATACCTTAAATAAATTACAATATAACCTTGGATTGCGTTATGAATATGCTTCCAGGATTTTCAATAGTAATAAACAAGCTGAGCCCTACATACTCTATCTATCCAATTTTTTTCCTTCCCTCAATTTTCTATACGCATTTAAAAACAATTTAAAACTGAAAGCCGGATATAACAAACGCGTACAACGCTCAAACAGTAATGAATTAAATCCTTATCCTGAAAGGGAACATTCGGAAACGCTTGAACAAGGTGATCCTCATATTCTTCCTGAATTTGTAAACCTTATTGAATTAGGATTAATAAAGGACTTAAAAAAAGGGACATTCTTTTTAACAGCATACACCCAACAAATAAAAAATGTTGTTAACCGTGTGAATAGTGTTTACAATGATACCATCATTAACCGGGTTTATACAAACTCGGGAAATGCAGAATTATATGGTTTCGAAACAGGTTTTAATTTTACCCCGGTAAATTGGTGGACCATTTATATCGGGGGAAATGTATATCACTATAAAATCAGAGGAAGTCTATTTAACAAGGAAGTTGCTGTTAAAAATAATGGGCTGGCCTACTCTGTTTCAACCAATCAGAATTTTCAGTTGAGTCAGACGATCAGTGCTCAGTTCAACTTGAATTATTTATCCATAAGACCAACCGCTATTGGAGAAGATTCCAGATTCATTAGCCCAAATTTTTCTATAAAGAAAACATTCCTTAAATCTGCATTATCGATAGCACTCTCATGGCAAAATATAAGCTTAGGGGTAATAAAAAGTAATGAACAACGAATTACCACCTGGGGCAGTAATTTCTATACGACAACGAATTATATCCAGGAAAAAGATGTTTTGCTGGTTCAGGTTTCTTATCAATTCAAACAAACACCTAAAAAAGTAAAACTACCTTCCAGTGAGTTTGGAGAAAAAGAATTCTAATACTCTTTTAGTAATCTCTTCTCAAAAGAACAAGAGGACGAGAATCTTTGCGGAAGGTTTTTAAATAGAAAACAACCAAACCGCTAATCAATAAATTGACAACACAAAAGGCGATTACCAACAGAGAAAAAAAACAGGCGAGATTATTTATTACTTTTTTACCCATAAGATATTAATAATTAAAGAATGTTTTT
>CAZMRM010000486.1:0-2435 GCA_964568515.1 uncultured Chitinophaga sp.
TAGTTCTGTTCAATTAAAATCCCGCTTCGATTTCCCTTTCAAAACACCAATGTACATCGAACCTGTTATTAATTGGAACAAATGGGATTATTATAAAAGCAGTGCTGCCTTTTTACAGGATGTAAAACCGGCTTATCTTATCCAGAGTGAAGAATATGGAAATCTGAATGTGGGATTTCCTACGGGTAAAAAAGGCAGAATAGTAGGAGGACTGGGTGTTGCCCGGATTACAAACCGGTATTATTTGATTAACCAGTTTACACAACAGGATACGGCTGACAGAACTGATTTTGATGTGTTCACTTCTCAGGCGTATTATGAGGTCAATTCACTCAATCGCAAGCAATATGCAAATCAGGGAGAATACATTTGTTTCAAAGTTCGTTATGTGAACGGGTTGGAGATCAATACTCCTGGTTCCACATCAACCGACACGGCAAATGAATTCAGGGCCGATCATCAATGGATTACGCTTAAACTGGTAGCAGAACGTTATTTTAACAGAACAGGCCGGTTAAAAATCGGTGTGTATGGAGAAGGGGCCTATTCCACGCAACCCTTTTTTCATAATTATACTTCAACGATTCTTGCATCACCCTCTTTTCAGCCAACACCAGATAGCAGAACACTTTTTCTGGAAGACTACCGGGCACATAAATACCTTGCAGGAGGGTTAAAATTTGTGATCAGTATACGAAAGAATATTGAACTGAGGGCCGAAGGTTATATTTTTCAGCCTTATCAGAACCTGATAAAAACAGCCGATCTGGGAACTGAATATACCCGCCCTTTTACATCACAACGGTATATCGGAACAGGAGCTGTTATTTTTAATACGTTTTTAGGTCCGATCTCTTTTAGTTTAAATTATTATGATAAAGAAAAAAATCCAATCTCCCTGTTGTTTCACTTTGGTTACACCATCTTTAATAAAAGAGCCCTGGACTGAGTAAGTTTCTGATTTCCACATTTTTTTGATTTTTGATTATATTTTACATAAGTTTGCCACCCTGGTTTCGGAAAGTTGTGCAGTGGAAAATATTAACTATTAACACTTAACAGAAAAGTATGAACGATTATGTAATTTATTTGATTCCCGCTTTGGGAATCTTGGGATTGTTGGTTATGGCTATTAAATCAGCATGGGTGAACAAACAGGATGCAGGTGATAAAAATATGCAGGAACTTGCAGGGTATATAGCAGATGGTGCTATGGCATTTTTGAAAGCAGAATGGAAAGTCCTTAGTATATTCGTGATATTTGCAGCAGCATTATTAGCATTTTCCGGAACCATTCATGAAGTGAATGGCCATCCCATACACTCCAGTTGGATTATTTCTGTTGCTTTTATTATTGGTGCCGTATTTTCTGCTACTGCAGGATATATTGGTATGAAGGTGGCCACTAAAGCCAATGTACGTACCACACAAGCAGCACGTACCAGTCTTGCAAAAGCATTAAAGGTTTCTTTTACGGGTGGTACGGTAATGGGGCTGGGTGTTGCAGGTTTGGCCGTTTTGGGACTGGGTGGATTGTTTATCGTTTTTATGAATATTTTTCATGTGGTTGATGCAAACAGTGATGAGATGAGAACAGCAATAGAAGTATTGACCGGTTTTTCATTAGGTGCAGAATCCATTGCTCTTTTTGCACGTGTAGGTGGTGGTATTTATACAAAAGCTGCTGATGTCGGAGCTGATTTGGTTGGTAAGGTAGAAGCAGGTATCCCTGAGGATGATGTGCGTAATCCTGCAACCATCGCCGATAATGTGGGGGATAACGTTGGGGACGTAGCCGGTATGGGAGCCGATTTATTTGGATCTTATGTAGCAACCATTCTTGCAACAATGGTCCTTGGACAAGAAATCGTTGTAGATAAAATAGAAGGAATCGCAGTTGATGGTTTTAATGGGATCTCTCCCATATTATTACCAATGGTTATTTGTGGATTAGGAATCGTATTTTCTATTGTTGGGACATTTTTCGTTCGTATCAACAATGAAAAAGCAAATGTTCAAAATGCACTGAATCTTGGAAACTGGAGTTCGATCATTTTTACAGGGATCGCTTCCTTTTTTATTGTGAAAGCCATGTTACCACAGAATCTGTATTTGCGTGGTGTTAGTTTCTCCAGTATGGATGTGTTTTTTGCAATCGTTGTCGGGCTAATTGTAGGAGCGCTTATGAGTGTCATTACTGAATATTATACGGCGATGGGTAAAAAGCCCGTTAATTCTATTATCCAACAATCGGCAACAGGGCATGCTACCAATATTATTGGTGGATTATCCGTAGGGATGAAATCAACCGTTGCTCCTGTTTTAGTGTTGGCTGCAGGTATCATTTGTTCCTATTCATTTGCAGGTTTATATGGTGTTGCTATTGCTGCTGCCGGAATGATGGCAACAACTGCCATGCAGCTGGCCATTGATGC
>CAZMRM010000487.1:0-299 GCA_964568515.1 uncultured Chitinophaga sp.
AATACCAATTTTGATGATGACGATGATGATGATGACTATTATGATGATAATTATTAATATAAATCAATATAAAAAGGCCCTTTTGTAAGGGTCTTTTCACTTTGCAACATTTCCCATTCTCTTTTTTTCAGGATCTTTTATCAAAGTGATGAATCACACCACAACAACTATCAGCAAAAGCTCCGGTAACACTTTTCAAACAATTTATCTCATTTCTAACTCTTAATACACCTAAAAAAGCAAAAATCAATGCTTCTTTAAATTCAATCGTTTCCTTGGCTGGAATAACAACTTCATGT
>CAZMRM010000487.1:309-2423 GCA_964568515.1 uncultured Chitinophaga sp.
GCATTTGCCCAGACTGATACCGCTTATGGTAAAACGGATACATTGCAACAAAAAAGAGTTATAGGTCCCGCCACCCGTAATGAATAATTTTCCTTTTGGTTTATCATTAAGTGATTTCCCTATTTGAAACGCCATGTGTTCACATAAGGTACGTAATACATCGGCTTCAGCTACTTCGTAAAGATCCAGAATAGGATCAACGGCTTGTGTTACCCATTCTTTGCCTAATGATTTGGGAGTATTTGGAGCTATTTTGTAAAATCCAAGCTGATTTAGTTCCGTCAGCAAATAATGACTAACCATTCCCTCTTTCGCAAATTCTCCGTTTTCATCATAAGGCTTACCCAACCGTTCACTCCAACCATTCATCAGGATGTTCACCGGACAAATATCATAGGCAATACGGTTCCCTTTGTACTCATAGGAAACATTTGCAAAACCGCCAAGGTTAAGACAAAAATCATATTCAGAGAATAGGAGGCGATCTCCTATGGGAACTAAAGGTGCACCCTGTCCGGCAAGAGCTACATCCAGTGCTCTGAAATCACAAATTACCGGCAGTTTACATTTGGAAACGATGCTGCTTCCATTTCCTATTTGAACCGTAAGTCTCTTTTCGGGTTGATGAAAAATCGTGTGACCATGAGAGGCAACAAAATCAACCTGCACATTGTTTTTTATTACAAAATCGGAAACTCGTTGTCCCAGATAAAAGCCATAATCCACGTGCAATTGTTGAAAAGATAACGCATCCAGGCTGGCAGCATTTACCAGTGCTTGCTTCCATTCTGTTGAATAGCTGATTGTTTCGGCAAGAAGTATTTTATATTTCCAGGAAGCATTTTCTTGTTCAAAACGGCAATATGCTATATCCAACCCATCTAAGGAAGTCCCCGACATTAAACCAATCACATGATATGTTTGAGCCATCATATTTGTTTATAAAGTTTAGTAAAATCCCATTGAAAAAGGTTATTTTTGGTGACATTCAAAATTAACGCAATTTTAAACATAATTTTTTTAAGACCATGCTATTTAACTTTACCGAAGAACACCTGATGATTCAGAAAGCCGCCCGTGATTTTGCAAACGATGTTTTGAAACCCGGCGTAATTGAACGTGATGAAAAACAACTTTTCCCAAAAGAGGAAATAAAACAGATGGGCGAACTGGGATTCTTAGGAATGATGGTAGACCCCAAATACGGAGGAGGAGGAATGGATTGTATTTCCTATGTTTTAGCAATGGAAGAAATTTCAAAAGTGGATGCTTCATGCTCTGTAGTGATGTCTGTAAACAACTCTTTAGTATGTTGGGGACTAGAAACATTTGGAACAGAAGTTCAAAAACAAAAATATCTTCCGCGTTTGGCCAAAGGTGAAATTATCGGCGCTTTCTGCTTATCCGAACCTGAAGCAGGCAGCGATGCAACCTCTCAAAAAACAACAGCCCTTGATAAAGGTGATCACTATTTATTAAATGGAACTAAAAACTGGATCACGAATGGCAGTTCGGCAAGCTTTTATATTGTTATTGCACAAACTCATCCTGACAAAGGACATAAAGGGATCAATGCCTTGATTGTTGAAAAAGGAGCACCCGGATTTGTAGTAGGACCCAAAGAAAACAAACTCGGTATACGGGGTTCAGATACACATTCCTTAATGTTTACTGATGTGAAAGTGCCAAAAGAAAACAGACTGGGAGAAGATGGTTTCGGGTTTAAATTTGCCATGCAGACTTTAACCGGGGGACGTATAGGTATTGCCTCTCAAGCTTTAGGAATCGCTTCGGGTGCCTACGAATTAGCACTTGCCTATTCTAAAGAACGTAAAGCATTTGGTAAACCTATTAGCCAGCACCAGGCCATACAATTTAAACTGGCAGACATGGCAACACAAATTGAAGCTGCCCGTTTATTGTGTTTGAAAGCTGCCTGGCTGAAAGATCAACATGAAGATTACGGTAAAGCTAGCGCAATGGCCAAAGTGTTTTCCTCTAAAGTAGCAATGGATACTACGATTGAAGCAGTACAAATACATGGTGGTTACGGCTTTGTAAAAGAATACCATGTGGAACGACTGATGCGTGATGCCAAGATCACTCAAATTTAT
>CAZMRM010000488.1:0-2409 GCA_964568515.1 uncultured Chitinophaga sp.
TTGCCGCTGGTTAGTTCATTTTTTAACCGTTTTAATGTTTCCGCTTCAAAATCTTCAGTTTCTATCATATCAATAAGGGCAGAATACTTTTCAACGGTATTTAATTTTCTGCTCAATTGATTATGAATCCTGTTTGTTTTTTTCAATTTGGATCCGATGACCCATAACTGAAGAAGGAACAATGCGGTGAATGCACCTGAGCCAATAACATTCATTAGCTGTAACATCAATGCAAGAATGGTTACAATCGGTAATGCAACCGATAAAGATTTTAAAAAAACGGACGAGAAATGATTTTCCTCCGTTAACCATTTTCGAATGATATCTGAATCAGATTCATTTTCATTTGCCGACATACCAGTTGCGATGAAGCGTTGGCCCCATTCCAGTTTTTTGCTTAAACAGCAGACCGCTTTTTGTCGTTGCTCAATTTCCATTTTATAAAGAAGCGGAGTGATCATCCATTTTGTGAGTTTTATTTTTCCTGTGTAGGTGCAGGTTCTATTTAATAATTGAAAAATGGACCGGTCGCCAAAAATATCCAGGTCACTCATAAAAGGATGTTCTTTGTTAAGAAATTCTTTTCCTGTATCAAAAGAAGTAAGTTGATTGTTTAGACGAAGAATTTCCCTTTCATTTAACAATATCCGGTTTTTCAGATATTCAATTTCTCGTTGTGCCCTTAACTCTTTTTTTAGAAGAAATAAAAAAAGGATAATAATAACGATCGTCAATAGGGAAGCAAACAATACTGATTGTTGTAGCGTTAGAAAGAACACAATAAAGGCAAGTATGAAAGAAAGTAAACGAGTATAGAAAATAAAGTTTATTCCTTTTTGTTGTTTCGTGATTTCTTTTTGTAAGGAATTGATTTTTTCGTTGTACGAAATTATAAGAGAATGTGTATAGTTCAATTTTAAGCTTTTTGTAAGTTAAACAATGCCCGGAAAGCAGTAAAATTAAGTAATAATCCCAGAAAAACCTGGTTTTGTTTTCTAATAAAAGCGGTTGATTAATTTACTATTTTTGCAACGCAGTACCCGTGCATTTTAGTCACAGGTAATCCAAAATAAATAGCGACAACTTAAAATGAAAATAGCATATAATTGGTTAAAAGAGTATGTAGACATAGACCTGTTAGCTGAAAAAACGGGTGAATTATTGACAGACAGCGGGTTGGAAGTGGAATCCATTGAAAAGTTTGAAACCGTAATGGGTGGTTTAGAAGGAATGGTTGTGGGGGAAGTTAAAACCAAAGAAAAACATCCGGATGCCGATCGTTTAAATATTACAACCGTAGATGTTGGAACCGGAGCACCATTACATATTGTTTGCGGTGCAGCAAATGTGGCTGTTGGTCAAAAAGTGATTGTTGCTACTATCGGAGCCATGTTATATCCTACAAAAGGAGAACCTTTTGAAATTAAAAAATCTAAAATACGGGGACAATTGTCTGAAGGGATGATTTGTGCAGAAGATGAGATTGGTTTGGGACATTCTCATGAAGGAATTATGGTCCTTAAGGATGATGCAGAAGTCGGGATACCGGCAGCCAGCTATTTTCAATTAAAATCGGATGATGTTTTTGAAATAGGGCTTACACCCAATCGTGCAGATGCTGCCTCTCATATTGGTGTTGCAAGAGATCTGGTTGCCAGTTTAAACTGTAAGGAAAATGCTACGGATAGAACAAAACAAAAAACATTAAAATTTCCTGATGTTAGTTCATTTCAGGTAGACAACCAACAATCGCCCATCACCGTTGAAATAGAGGACCCTATCGCCTGTCCACGATACTCTGGTATTATAATTAAAAATATTAAGGTAGGGGATTCTCCGGATTGGTTAAAAAATAGATTAAAATCAATTGGTATACGGTCCATAAACAACATAGTGGATATTACCAATTATGTTTTACATGAGCTTGGACAACCGATGCATGCTTTTGATGCCGGTAAAATAAAGGGAAATAAAATAGTTGTTAAAAAATTAAAAGAGGGAAGCAGATTTACAACACTGGATGGTATTGAGAGAGCACTTTCTGAAGATGATCTGATGATTTGTGATGCAGAAGGACCTATGTGTATTGCTGGGGTTTTTGGAGGTATTCAATCAGGGGTTACACAACAAACAACCTCTGTTTTCCTGGAAAGCGCTTATTTTAATGCGTCTTCTGTTCGACGATCTTCTAAAAAACATGGATTGAAAACGGATGCATCTTTCAGGTATGAGCGTGGAGCCGATCCGAATATTACCGTTTACGCACTAAAACGTGCTGCATTGTTAATAAAGGAAGTTGCCGGTGGAGAAATAGCTTCAGAAATTATAGATATCTACCCTAAAAAAATTGAAAATTCCAAAGTCGGTTTTTCTTTCAGAAGCTGTGATCAGTTAGTGGGTAAGCATATT
>CAZMRM010000489.1:0-2381 GCA_964568515.1 uncultured Chitinophaga sp.
TCATTTTTTGATTGATATTGGGTTGTTGTATCGCAGCCATACGTAATTGAGGCTCTAAAAGTTTAACTAATGATCGCTAAATGGAGCACTTTTTTAGTGCTACACTGGCTTTTCAAAAATAATGTTTCAATTTTTACTCACATTGAGCGAAAATGCAAGTATTATTATTCTGTCCTGAACGACAACAGTAACATAAGCCAGGAATCACCTTCCGAACCTGTACCAATGGCTCAGTTTATTTTTTTTTCCTTTTAATTCATCCAATACAAGATCCATGGCCTGCACAGAAAATGTAATTCCGTTTCCTCCAAAACCAAGTACAAACAAAGCATTGGGATATTCTGGTGTAGCCCCGATATAAGGCAATCCATCTTTCGTACTTCCAAATGTTCCGCCCCAACTAAAATCTTCAATAAAATAGATATCCTTTATCAATTCTTTTAAACGCTTTTGCAATCGTTGTGACTTTTGTTCTTTGATATATTGCTGAAAAAAAGGAAAATTAAAAGAGGAGTCCTCTCCTCCAACCAATAACCGATCATCATCTGTATACCGTAAGTACATATAAGGAGATCCTGTATCCCACACTAATGTTTTTTTGAGTTTTTCAGGTACGGAAATATTTTGTTCACTAACAATTGCATAGGTATTAAACAGATGGGCGACTTTCTCTTTCAGCATCTTTGTGGATTCATAGCCTGTACAATAAATTATCTTCTTACAGTCTATTTGATGGTTATCATCCGTATGTATCCTCATTTTGTTTTGCAGCTGTATCACCTTTTTAATGGTAGTTTGATCATATACTTTTAATCCTTTTTTTACATTTTTTGAAAGCAGGGAATGAGTTAATTGAAAGGCATCCACACTGGCTGCGGTACCAGAAAGGATGGCGCCATGACAGCTGATTCCATAATCAGTTTGTACGTTTTTTTTATCCAGCCAGTTTACTCCCAGTTGATGTTTGGAACGGATTTCCAGCTCCTTTTTTAGCCAGCCTGCATCCTTTTCTGTTCTTGCTATGTACAATGACTCTCTTTTTTCATAGCGACCTTCCAGATCATGTTTTTTTATTATATCTCCGAGTTGCTGTACTGCCTTGATCCCTTCCCGGTAACAGAATGCCGCACCTTCTTCACCAATCTGTTCTGAAAGCCTGTAAAGCGGAACATCAATTTCATATTGTAATAAACTGGTTGTTGCAGCCGTGCTGCCACATGCAATGTCTCTTTTATCGATTAAAACTGTAGAAAAATTGTTCTCCATGAGCATATGGCTTATTAAAGCGCCGGTAATTCCCCCACCAACAACAAGTACATCACAATTCTGATTTTCATTCAGGGACGGATAGCTCTGAATGATCCCGTTCATGAGTAATCCATACGACTCCAGTGTTCTTAAACGCATACAATTCTTTATTTTTTGCATGTAATACTCTAATTTTATACCATTGGCAGACGCGGTAATACTCTTTATTCTTTCTATATTTTTGATTTTAAACGGGGACTTATTTCTACAAAATTTATATTAATAAATGTGCTTATTGATTTTTCAATCACACAAATAAACCTTAAACTTGACATTAATTTTTTAATGACTATCGGATTTGTACCTGCTGGAAAATTTTGTAGAAACAGACACAACACACCGTCGCTGCAATCTTTTTATCGTGGGTATCAATATCCAGTAATCATTCAACTTTTTTAACAATCAATTTCTCATCATCATTATGGCAATAGATACAGTACTTTATTTTCCAACAACAGGAAACAGCGGTTGGAGGCAAATGGGAACCAATACAGTAACAACCGTAAATTCAAACAAAGCAAGTCACAGTGAACGGTATTTATACAATTCATATAACACAGGTAAAAGCTCTTTGTTTTTCTTTGTTCAAAATGCATATCCCTGTGAGCATTGTCACGACTTTTTTAAGGAACAATCCCGCTTCGGAAAATCCATTATTTTTAAAGTGACGGGGAACAGTGGAAATTACTCTAGTGATCACGGAATGGGACTGCATGGAAGCGTACCCTGCGTCATATACTATCATAAGGGTGACTTTAAAAGAGTGAGTATGAGTTCGAGAGGTCCAGAAATTAATCCTCCCGCAGGATTTCCAGGTTCACCTGATTTTGACGACTATTAGAGCTATTCTGTAAATGTACAACCAAGGGTTCCCTTATTTTTTGGGCCCCTGGTTGTATAGATACTAGACGATCTTTACTCCTATTACCAATACATCATCTGTTTGCGTGTTATATCCTTTCCAATCCGTTATAAACTTCTCCAGCAATTGTCCTTGTTGCAACAACGATTCATCTTTCATATCCAGTAGCAAATTTTTAAATTTTTTGGTTGTCAGTTTTTTGTCGTTCGTT
>CAZMRM010000490.1:0-1388 GCA_964568515.1 uncultured Chitinophaga sp.
CAGGGCAGTGATAGCAACAAAGGACGGAGGTTGTATATTTTCGGGTCATACAACCACCAGTGCAAATGGAGATATACCGGGTGTTAATCATGGTGCTTCGGATCTGATGGTTATGCGGCTGGATGCTTCCGGAAACATCATATGGTCCAAAAATTATGGAAATCCGAGCCAGGACAATTTTTTTTCCTGGGGGATGTATGCCGAGGAAGATGGCGGATGCCTGATAACAGGAGAAATATACTCTGATAATACCCCGGGAATAAAAGACTTTGCAACAGGCAGTGCCTCCCTCGCATCTTTTGATATAGGGATCATTAAACTGGATGCTGCGGGGAACAAGGTCTGGACCAAAGTCATTGCCGGCCCCGGAAATGATAGTCCCGTTACCGTTAAGCGAACAGCTGATGAAGGAGTGATGGTTTGCGGTCACACCCATTCCAACGGAGGAGATATTATCGGCGGAAATAATGGAGAGGTGGATGCATTTGCCATAAAGATGAATGCTGCCAGGGACATCCAGTGGGTAAAAATCCTGGGAACCACAGGCTATGATTTTTTCAGCGATTTTGTGGAGCTGTCCAACGGAGACTTTGTTTTTTCAGGTGCAAAGGAAACACCAACCAATGATGAAGATTTTTTAGTGGTAAAAGTAAATGGTACCAACGGCAATACGATCTGGGAAAAAACATATGGAGGAACGGGAGAGGACAATGCAAACAACATCAGTCTGACAGAAGGAGGATTTGTAGTGAGCGGTTACGCCCATTCCGGTGATGGCCTTGTAGGAGGAGGAAATACAGACCGGAATGCCTGGAGCATTAAAATAGATACTGCCGGAAACATTGTCTGGAGGGCTTTATTTGGGGGAAGTGGCGAAGACAATACCAATGGTCAGGTGGTGACCCCTGACAACGGGATCGTCAGATCCGGTTACAGCACGTCCAATGACAATGGTATAACCACTATAAATGATGTACAGGGAAACAAGGATAATTTATTGCTGAAATATACTGCAAATGGTGAACTGGAATGGTTCAGAACAGATGGCACTGCTCCCAATGAACGTGCCTGGCAAATGGCGCGTGCAACGGATGGTGGTTTTTTTACCGCATCCGAATACAATACCGTTAACGGCGCTGCTATAGCACCCGGACGCGGAACCGGCGACGGGCTTATTACAAAATACACCGAACCTCCTTATGCTGCCTTTACCGGTGTTCCTGTTACCTTTACAAACAGAACCGTCAACGGATCCACCTATCAGTGGAAGGTAAACAATGTAAATGTTGCTACCACCAACAATTTAACCCATACTTTCTCTGCTGCGGGAACTTATACCGTTTCACTGGTTGCCACAAACGGCAATTATGTCAATACAAAAAATTCAA
>CAZMRM010000490.1:1398-2376 GCA_964568515.1 uncultured Chitinophaga sp.
CCCGCGGGCTGGATACCCTTATACTGCCGGATACCCTTAAATATACCATCAGTGGTGCCGGATTATCAGGAACCTATATGGCAGGAAGTCTTCAGACATTTCATCCGACCATACCTGCAGGAGGGGCTGTATCCACTGTTTCTCTTTCATTTGAAACCACCAACAACCAATCCCTGATCCTGGATGTGGACCTGACAGCTGCCGGCATTACTCAGAATCCAAGGATACGTCCGGTTGTGGGTGGAGAAGTTCAACCACCTTGTGTTTCTGCCGGTTCTGGCTGTTTTGAAGCAGGAAGCGTTATCAAGTTAAATGAATGTTTTGTCAAAAACTGTTTCAAGCTCAATTCCACCGTATATGCCATATTAAAACGGGAGCTGGATAATGGCTACTTCCCTGTTATCAATGGCGCCTTTCATTTTAAATTCAATGAAGAATACAATGATAGTGACGGGAAACTGAGTTTAAGAATCTATGATGATAAACACACGTTACTGTATAATTCGGGTGCTGTTGTAGCCAGTGCCCAGTATAATTCGGGTTATGGAACCCATTATTATTCCATTGACCTGAGTGCCTGTAGTACGGGTGTGCTCTATACGGGCTATTTTACCATTGAGGTAGAGAATGAAAAAAAAGAAGTATGGAAGACCCGTATAAAAAATGAACGGACGGGATCAACAAAATGGGTGAATCCCTGTTCGACCGGACCAGTGCAGGTTCCGGGGGGACTGGACGGAGGCATGTAAATCAAAAAAAAACACGAAGGCATTATGAAACAAAAAGTGATCCTGGTAACAGGTATTCTTATTCTTCTTTCATTGGTGATCATACTGTGGTTAAAAACAGCAAAGACCGCTAAACTCGGTTATATTAAAAACAATGAAGTGTATGAATCCTTTGCACTGAAGAAAGAGTTGTCGGAAAAATTACTGACCGTTCAGAATAAACGGAAGGCGATACTGGATAGTCTGGTGA
>CAZMRM010000491.1:0-2374 GCA_964568515.1 uncultured Chitinophaga sp.
CAATCCGTTGGAATGGAACTTACCGGAAAACGCATTGAACTTTTCGGACAGGAGAGCGATTTTTCCATACAAATCATTGATCAGTATGATGACAATGAAAAGGCCACCGGAACAACTGTTGAGATTATCTTACCAATGATTGAAATGTACTGATTAAGTATTTTTTAAGGCCACTTGTTTATCCTTCACAATCTTTTCCTGTTCAGATAAACCCTGAATCGCAACAGCATCTCTTTTTGGTTTTATTTCTTCTCCATAATGCAATGAAAACTGTTTGGTATATTCTGCTCCAAAAAACACGATCATACTTGAATAGTTTACCCATAGCATGATCAAAATAATGGATCCTGCTGCACCATAAGTAGAACCGGGTTCAGCCTTTCCAAAATACAGACCCAATGCAAATTTACCTATAATGAACAGTAGGGTGGTGATCATTGCTCCTATCCATACATTCTTCCATTTCACTTTAACATCCGGTAAAATTTTAAACATGAGTGTGAATAATATGGTAATTACAGCAAAGGACACCACAAAACTTAATGCACGGAATAAGAACATCATAAAATCGGGAAGATGCGCTTTTATCCAATCGCTGAAAGCAGAAAGAGCAGCGGAAATAAAAAGAGAGATCAAAAGTAAAAAGCCAATAGACAAAATAAGGCCAAAAGAAAATAAACGGTCCTTCAAGGTTTTTAACCATGCTTTCTTGGGTTTTGCTTCTACGTCCCAAATCAGGTTCAATGATTTTTGAAGTTGTGCAAATACGCCTGTTGCACCCATGATCAACGTTATAACTCCTATAATACTCGCTACAATTGAAGCTTTTGTTTCGCTGGCCTTTGCGATAATTTCTTCCACCTGTTTGGCAGTCTCTGCTCCCATAGCGGAGCTTATTTGAGCAGATATATGGCCACTCACTGCTTCACGTCCGAAAACCAGACCTGCTGCTGCAATAATGATTACCAATAATGCGGGGATGGAAAAAATGGCGTAGTAAGAAACAACTGCTGCTTCTCTGAAAGGATCCGCAGCATTCCAGGCAATTGCTGTCTTTTTAATGATTGTACCCTGCGCAACTAATTTTTCTTTCAACTTTGTCATGTGGTGTGGCTTTTTTCCAACAAAGACAAATTTTATGCATAAAGGTTCTTCCTTCAAAAAGCCTGTTTACAAAGAAGATGGAGAAGGTGCCGTTTCTAAAAGTGTTGAACAAAATACACAAATGTAATTTACTTATACGAGTTCGTTACTAAAATCGTAATTGCTGTAGTCATGAAGTACATTGTATAATGTGTCACGTTCAACCGGTATGCGATTTACCTGCTTAATCAGCTCTACCAATTGCTGTGTGGTTAGTTTAGGTGTTTGCTCCTCTGAGCCTGCCATGGTGTATATTTTAGTGGAGTCATCAATTGTTCCATCAATGTCATCTACGCCAAAAGAAAGTGATAATTGGGCAGTTGTACGGCCAATCATGGGCCAATAGGCTTTAAGGTGTGCGAAGTTATCCATATATATACGGGCAACCGCATAATTCCGTAGATCCTCGATCACAGTTGATTCGGGAATGTTACTCATCTGATTTCCTTTATTTCTGAACTTTAAAGGAATGAATGTATTAAAACCGCTGGTCTTGTCCTGTAATTCCCGTAACCGGTTCATATGATCAATGCGGTGTTCAAACTTTTCGATGTGCCCATATAACATGGTAGCATTGGAAGGCATTCCCAGTTTATGTGCCGTTTCATGCATTTCCAGCCATTGTGCAGAGGTGCATTTGTCTTCGCAAATCTGTTTGCGGATCTCTTCATCAAAAATTTCGGCACCACCTCCCGGCAAAGAATCCTGGCCATGCTCTTTCAAGATCCGTAACCCTTCTTCATAACTCACCTTTGCCTTTCTGCACATATATTCCAGTTCTACTGCGGTAAATGCTTTTACATGAATATCAGGGCGGATCGCTTTGATTTTTTTGATGAGATTGGCAAAGTACAGGAGTCCCATTTTAGGATGAACTCCTCCTACGATGTGTACTTCTGTTACCGGCTTGCCATCATAATTGCGTACCAGTTCCAGAATTTGCTCTTCCGACAGTTCCCAGGCATCTTCCTTTTGTTTTACAAGGCGGGAATAGGAACAAAATTTACAATCAAATACACAGATGTTGGTTGGTTCAATATGAAAATTACGGTTAAAATAAACATTGTTCCCATTCTTGTTTTCCCTTACATAATTGGCCAATGCTCCTAAAAAACCAAGCTCTGCTTTTTCATAAAGCAAAACTCCTTCTTCTGCACTTATCCGTTCATCAGAAAGAACCTTTTCAGCCATTTTTTTTAATTCAACCGCTGTATGGGCGCTTAATACAATT
>CAZMRM010000492.1:0-2355 GCA_964568515.1 uncultured Chitinophaga sp.
ACAATCCACCTTTCCGCCTACAGATAACCTTTTTGAGCTTTTATTAATGATTGATGCCGCAAAACGGGCATCAGCACATCAGATCATTGCCGTATTGCCTTATTTTGGCTATGCACGTCAGGATCGTAAGGATCAACCCCGTGTTGCCATTGGTGCAAAAATGGTGGCCAACCTGCTTTCTGCTGCCGGCGCTACACGCATCATCACCATGGACCTGCATGCCGATCAGATCCAGGGATTTTTTGACTTCCCGGTAGATCATCTATATGCATCTTCTATCTTTTTACCTTATATACAAAGCCTTGACCTGCCTGATTTGACAATGGCAGCACCGGATATGGGCGGATCAAAACGTGCCAATGCATATGCAAAATACCTGAAATCGGATATCGTTATCTGTTACAAACAACGCTCACGCGCCAATGTAGTGGATAGCATGACCGTTATTGGTGAAGTGGAAGGGAAGGACATTGTATTGGTAGATGACCTTATTGATACCGGCGGAACACTAACCAAAGCCGCTGATCTCATGATAGAAAGAGGAGCAAAAAGTGTAAGAGCTGTTTGTACACACGCCGTTTTATCCGGCAAAGCGTACGAAAACATTGAGAAATCAAAAATGACCGAACTCGTTGTTACGGATACCATTCCCTTGAAACAGGAATGCAGCAAAATTAAAGTGTTGTCTGTTGCCGACCTGTTTGGAAAAGTATTACACAGCGTTCACAGTTACAAGTCCATCAGCTCCAATTTTATTGTTAGCTAGATTTAAAAATAATTATGCGTCACATAAATTTATAAACCGCTTTTTGACGGACGCAACAAAAAGCAATAAAAAAATAATAACATGAAATCAGTATCTATTAGCGGTTCGTTACGCGCGAACGTAGGGAAAAAAGATGCCACTGCATTGAGAAATGCAAACCAGGTACCTTGCGTACTTTACGGAGGAAAAGAACAAATTCACTTTTCTGTTCCTTCTCCGGAATTTAAAAATTTAATCTACACACCGGAAGTGCAAACCGTAGATCTAACTATTTCCGGTAAAAAATACAATGCAATCCTTCAGGAAGCCCAGTTTCATGCTTTAACAGATAACCTGTTGCATGTTGACTTTTTGGAAATCATTGCCGGTAAACCGGTAACCATGAACATTCCTGTAAAAACAACAGGTACTTCCCCTGGTGTAAGAGCAGGTGGTAAATTGGTGAAAAAGTTAAAAACATTAAAAGTAAAAGGACCGGTTGAAAAAATGCCGGATAACATCAGCATCGCCATCGATTCGTTGGAAATCGGTCAGGGTGTTCGTGTAGCTGATATTAAAGTGGATGGTCTTACCTTGTTGAATGCGGAAAATGTGACTGTTGTAAGTGTTCAGGTGACCCGTGCTGCTGTGGCAAGTGCTGATGAAGCTGCAAAAGCTGCCACTCCTGCAAAAGCAGCAGCTGCTCCTGCAAAAACTGCTGCCCCTGCTGCCAGTGCAAAAGCTCCGGCGGCTAAAAAATAAGAAAGCAATCTTAAAATGTTTATCAAAGGCTGTTCCTGAAAGGACAGCCTCTCTTTTTCCTATAATAGTATAACATGACTTCACCCATCTCCACTTTTTTATTCTCCTGGAACCCAATCAAATTTGTATGGACCGAAATTGCTACACAGTGTGAACAATTGCGGCAAGGGAAAAAAGTGGAAGAAGACTGGACCTGTGCCAGTCATAAAAAAATAAAACCCGGTGACCGTGCTTTTGTAACACATGTAGGAGTAGAACCCAAGGGTATCTTCGCATCAGGATACATTTCTTCACCACCTTTTCTGGGTAAAAACAGAAAAGGAAATGATGCCTATCGTGTATGGATCACATTGGATGTGCTGCTCAATCCGGCTACAGAAGAGCTGCTCACACTGGACATTCTTAAAATCGGAAGAATGGAAAAACAATTGTGGACACCACAAGCCAGCGGCATTCTCATAAGACCCGAATTAACAGAAGAATTGGAAGCACTTTGGAAAGACTTTCTTTCATCTACTCATCCGGCTTTTGTTTGACCCGCTTCTGAGCTACTGCTTTTAATAGTAAATTAGCATTCGATATCATAGCAGAATTAAAAATCCGTGTAAAGAATCAGAAACATGAGTAAATTTTTAATTGTCGGTTTAGGAAACATTGGTGATGAATATAAGAATACGCGTCACAACATTGGCTTTAGGATCCTCGATGCAATTGCCAAAAAAAATGAGTTGAAGTTCAGAACCGACCGCCTGGCAGATGTTACCGAATATAAGTTCAAAGGGAAAACACTGATACTGGTGAAGCCGTCTACTTATATGAATTTAAGTGGTAAAGCCGTTAACTATTGG
>CAZMRM010000493.1:0-2323 GCA_964568515.1 uncultured Chitinophaga sp.
CGGCAGCAACTTGTATGATGTGCCTGAAATTGCTCACAACGTTGATCCTTTTAGTCAGGTAGGTTATTTTCAGGATGTTTTTTCATCTATCCCCGCAATTCCATTGCTTACAGGCCCTTCTACCTATACGGCAAGAGCATACATTACCGGATTCATTCCCAGAAATGATACCTTGCATTATCAGCAAAAGTTCGGAAATTATTTTGCATATGATGATGGAACAGCAGAGAGTGCTTTTGGTTTTGGGGTACTGAACACACAATTTGCAGTTAAGTTTGAATTGAATGTACCCGATACATTACGCTATGTCGACATTTATTTTAATCCCAAACTTACAGACGCAACAAAGTATACTTTTAATCTGAAAGTTTGGGCGGATGGTGGTAATGGTCCCGGTTCCGAGCTCGCTACCAGTCCAACGTTAACACCCCGCTATTCTCCACAGGGAATGAATGCCATTATCCGCTATGGATTGGGACAACCACTTGCACTTCCTGCAGGGATTTTTTATGTAGGATTTATACAAAACACCAATGAACTACTGGGAGTCGGACATGATCTGAATACCAATAGCCAGTTCCATTCTTACTATAACATCGGACAAGGATGGCAAACCATACCTCAATATGGAACTGCTATTTTACATCCGGTATTCGGATCCGATTCAACCGTTATTTCTGTTAATAAATACACTGCACAAAATAAACTGATTGAGTTATACCCCAATCCTGCAAGTCATGAATTAACGATTCGCTCTGTTGATTTTGATAATCACCGGTTCAATTATTCCATTCTGGATATGTATGGAAAATTAATTGAAACAAAAACAATCATCACACCTGCAATTATTGATATTTCCACCTTGGCAACAGGAGTTTATTTCATTCAGGTAACAGATGAAAATAATACCTCTGCATTAAAATTTATTAAGACAGAATGAGAGAAGACGATCAGCATGAAATAGAAGATCAGGAAGACGATCAGGAACTGTATGAACATTACAGGGTTGCTGCTGATAAAGGACAAACTCCTTTACGAATTGATAAGTTTCTAATGAACCGGGTGGAAAATGCTACCCGTACCAAAATTCAGCAGGCTGCTGAAAATGGAAATGTGCTGGTAAACAATAAGCCGGTTAAATCCAACTATAAAGTAAAACCCTTTGATGTGATCACGGTAGTGTTTGCACATCCACCACGCGAAATCGAATTAATTCCTCAGAACATTCCCCTGGATATTGTTTATGAAGATAAAGACCTCATCATAGTGAATAAGCAACCAGGGATGGTGGTACATCCGGGTTATGGAAATTATAAAGGAACATTGGTGAATGCCCTTGTCTATCATTTTCAGCAGCTACCGGTAAATAAAGCAGGTGCAACATTACAAATCAGTGAAAAGTCGAAGGAACAGGCATTATTAAGACCGGGATTGGTGCATCGTCTCGACAAAAATACAAGCGGTATCATGGTTGTGGCAAAAAGTGAGATTGCCATGATGAAGCTGGCAAAAGATTTTTTTGATCGTAACCTGGATCGCAAGTATCATGCACTGGTATGGGGCGACTTTACAGAAGATGAAGGAACGGTAGTTGGAAATATCGGTCGCCATTTGAGAGACAGAAAACTAATGGATGTTTTTCCACCGGATAGTGAACATGGGAAACATGCCGTTACACATTACAAAGTACTGGAACGATTCGGTTATGTGACCCTTATTGAATGCAGGCTGGAAACCGGTCGTACGCATCAGATAAGAGCACATATGCAACACATCGGGCACTCCTTGTTTAATGATGATACGTATGGAGGCGACCGTATTCTCAAAGGGACTACCTTTGCCAAATACAAACAATTTGTGGATAATTGTTTTACTTTATTACCACGTCAGGCATTACATGCAAAATCCCTTGGATTTCATCATCCGGTAAGCGGTAAATACATTCATTTTGATTCGGAGTTACCGGCAGATATGCAAGCCGTTATTACCAAGTGGAGGGGCTATGCCGTGTCCATGGCGCTGGAAGAATAACAAGTACTACCTGTTTCTCAATGCACTTTAACGGTTCTCCAGAACAATACCCGTTGTGTTTCCATAGCCTCATATCCGATCATTCTGTTTTGTTCAGCATCCCATACTTTTAATTTAAGGCAACTGATGATATCACTTGGATTTAAAGTAGTTACCGTTGGATGCTGGAGCTCAGGAATTGCCTTCATGGTTTCCGGTAACCGGTAGAAAGGAATACGGGAGTTAAGGTGATGAATGTGATGATACCCGATATTAGCTGTTACCCATTTCCAGAACCAATTCATTTTCATAT
>CAZMRM010000494.1:0-2320 GCA_964568515.1 uncultured Chitinophaga sp.
AGGTTGGGAATACAATTCGTATGACAAGGCAAGGAACACAAATGATCATTAGCAAAAATGGCGTGACTATTTCTGCCAAGACATTAACGACCGCGGCAGTTGCCTTGCGGCCAAAACTGGAGGTTCCGGGAACAAATACCCCTGGAAATGGTATTATTCCCGGAAAGGATACTCCCCAGGGACCTTTTAAAGGAAATTTGGATGTTGACATTGCGGCAAATAAGGCATTTTGCTGTGGAGATAAGGCGGAGACCGACTATTCCGGTAAATTGCAAAACATTTACAACAGCCCTTATACTTATATCCAAACGGAATATAAACCAGAGCCAGGGGCTGTAATCAGTAAGACACACAAGCAACGCCTTTCCTCTGAAACGGATGCAGTAACAACTTTTGCAGATGATGCCTATGTAACATCAGAGCTGACCATTCCTTCTGCCATTTATCAAAATGCCGAATTGCTGAAAGAAATAATAACAGATGAAGACGGAAATCTGAAGGAAATCTTTAAAGATAAACTGGGGCAGGTTATTGCCACCAGAATACCGGTTGGTTCCGGTTATACATTTGATGCTTCAGGTAACATCGTGTGGGGAAGTGGAAACGCTTTTGTAACGACCTACCTGTATTATGATGTGGCAGGTCATCTGATAAAAACGATTGACCCTGAAGGCAAAATCACTTATAACAACTATAACAGCTTAGGGCAATTGATCGAAGAAATTAATCCTGACAAGGGAACCACGGAGTATAGCTATGATTCCTATGGCAGACCCCGATTTATCAAAACCAGTACTGAAGCGGCTGAGATGACTGCACAGGGGTACGACGATGTATTCATCTATAATAAATATGATAAATGGAACAGGATCATTGAAACAGGGAAAGTTTATTGTACGGATATTTCACCTTTTTATGACAAGATGTATGCAAATGATCAGGGTTTTCCTGTTTCCTCGTCTTCTGTTATTGTAAAAGTGCTCAAAACATTCGAATACGACAACAGCAAGGCAGACAATACAATGGACCGCATCTATCAGGAGAAAACCTATACGGAGACCTCTCCTGTGGAAGTGGATGAATATACCTATAAGTATACAAACAACGGGCAGGTAAAAACAAAGACATTTCTTTTTTCGGGATTAACGGCAGTGCAGGAGATTTCTTATACCTATAATATTGCCGGTCTGATAACTTCTACTCAATATAAGAATTTAAGTAATGCTACCTACGATTTTATAGAAACCATTTCATACGATAACTTAGGCAGAATCAAACAAGTTAAAAGTGGTAAAACCACTTCATCCCTGGCAATTGATGCCGACTATAAATACGATGCCATGGGAAACCTGCTCCTGAAGTCTGTTGCAAAGAATACCGGAAATACTTCTGACCCCTACCGGGAATATGTATCGAATACGTATAATATTCGTGGCGAACAGACGGGGCAGGTCGCAAAGAACTTCAGGTATGCACTTGATTATGACCTTCGTGGAAACATAACCAGTCAGACCTGGAGCAATACGTATTTTGACAATACCTCCGGTACATTGCCTTTTACACATCATAAATATGATTATTATTATGATAAAGCAAACCGGCTGGTAGGAGCGAATTATTCAAAGATCACCTCTACGAATAATCCGTACTCCGGTTATGTAAGCAATGTATTGCAGGTGCGGCCTGATTTCAACTGCACACCGGGTTGTGTCCTGAATGTTCAGGCTACCGCTCTTTATCCGCTGATCGATGCAATGCAGGGAGTCTCCAGCGTGCAGAACCGTAATTATGATAATGAATATGTGTATAGCGGTTCAGGAAATTTCACCCAGCTGAATCGTTACAATAATACAGGTACTGGAACAGCTCAGGTGTATTCCTATACCAGCGGAAAAAATCAGTTAAGCTCGGTCCAGTTCACTACATCCGGGGTTACCACAACAGCCAGTTATTCTTATAATTTTAATGGAAATCTTTCGGCCGATCTTCGTTCGCAGGTGCAGAACATTGTCTACAACCCGTTTGATATGGCGGTAACTGTGCAAAAAAATACAGGGGAAACGATCAAATACCGCTATGATGCACTTAACCTGCGTAGTGTGAAAATGATGGGAACTACCAGGGAATTTTATGTAGGAAACGTGATCGTAGATGAAAACGGCCGCCCCAAACGATATACAACCAGTACAGGGTATGTTCAGCTGGATGGAAGCAATGCCTTACTGCGGAAATATGTCATCGGTGACTGGCTGGGTAGTACGCGTATGGTGATTGGTGAAACCGGCGGGGTCATCATCAGTCATGATTATGATCCTTATGG
>CAZMRM010000495.1:0-2304 GCA_964568515.1 uncultured Chitinophaga sp.
TACATTTGAAAAAGATACCGATCAAAATCGACAAGCCAATGGTTATTTTATCGAAATTTTCGTTTCTTGGGAAACTCTGGGTTTAGAAGAAAAACCGGATACAATTGATATTTTAGTAGGAACACTGAGTAAAACAATTGGTGCTTCGGGTGGTTTTGTCACAGGTAAAAAGAAGCTGATCGATTATCTGAGTTTGGCAAGCAGACCTTATTTTTTTACAACCGGGCCTCTGGCAGCTTCCAATGCTGCTGCATTAGAATCCATAAAAATTATACGGGAGGATACGGTAAGAAAAAAAGGGCTTTGGAAAAATATCAGTTATTTCAAATCGCTGCTGAATCAATCCCATCATAACATTGGTCGTACAGAAACAGCTATATTCCCTGTCATATTGGGTAACTTTAAAAAAGTAATTGATATAACAAAAATAATGGGGGACAATGGGATTCTGGCAAATAGCATCCCTTATCCGGCGGTTCCCCGTAACAAGGGGCGTGTTCGCATGACCGTTACTTCCGAAATGACGACTGAACAACTGGATAAAGGATATTGTGTTTTAAATGAGGCGATCACACGGTATGAAGAGAAAAGGGAGCCCGTAAAAACAGTAGGGCAATACGAGCAATTGTTAACAGCAGTATAAGCAACCCAGAAATAAAAAATATAAAGGCTGCTTCCATTTTTTGGAAGCAGCCTTTTTAATACCCTGATTAATTTCTTTTTTTCCAGTTCTTTGAAAATTAGTGCATTATATTGATTGTAAAAAAAACAGGTCGTCTGGGGAAGGCGATCATTACCCGAAATAGGTAGTGTAAATTACACTAAAAGGTAATTGACTTTTGATATTTGGATCAGATTTTTGTCCGGGAGCTCCAAAAGGCAATAATGAGGGTATTTTTATTGATTCTTATAATGGATTCCTGTTCATCCTAACAAAACTCAAATATGCTATCTCCACAAGAAGAATTACATGCAGAAATTAAGTTGGTATCTACCGAAATTTTTCTCCCCTTTTTTTTATTGGCATGTGAACGTTTATTTTCCAATTATTGTTCTTTCTCAAAAAAACATTCGTTCGGAAACATTGAAGTCTTGCAACAGGCGATCGGTATGATTGAAAAAATAATTGTGTATAAAGAAAAAATCACTAATAGCACATTGGAAGAAATTGTCAATAATATTGATTCCATTACTCCTTCTGCTGAAGATTATGATACGGTTATGGCGGCATCTGCACAAGATGCCTGCATGGTGGTGCGGGAAACCCTGCTCTTTTTGATCCACAGGGATTTTCAGCGGATCCTGACTGTTTCTACCATCTGTATGGATACTGTCAATATGTATTTGCAGGACAAATATAAAATGTATGATACAAGTAACCCTGAATTTTGGCAAATCATTAATACAGATCCCTTCATGCTAAGGGAAATGCATATCCAGAGAACCATTCTTTCCGGTTTAAAATCCCAGGCGGCGATAGATGTAGTAAAGCTAAAAGAGCTCAGGAGCCTGCAATACAATAATGGGAAAAGTAATATCGATCTCAGTTAAATTTCTGGTTATTAAACAGGCCGGTTCTTTTTCTCCTCTTTATACTCCTAAAGGTGTATAAAAATACTCCGAAATGATTATTGTCCGGCCAATCTTTTAAACACACTTTTGCAAAAAAAATCAATCTTAAAATTTAAAAACTGTGAACCACGATCTCACTATTCATAAAATAAAAATTCATGAATACAATTCCTGCCTGGGAAAATGTTACAGAAATAAAACAATTCATGAAGTGTTAAACAATTTCAGATTAATAAAAATAAGTGAAAATAAATCTGTTACGATGTATATATGCAAAGACGTAAGGGATGTCATTTTTTCAAAAATAGATTCAGGGTTAAAGTTAAACCGGTAAGTGGAATGAATACAACAGTTGGCACTTCCACCTGGAACACAGTTCATTCTGTAATTCTCAAAAAAATTACAGGATGCAAATGTACTGTTGGTTAAAATATCCGACAGCTTTCCTTAATAACAAGGTTGGATGACGGAAGTAAATAAAAATGAGAGTTTTTCATTTTTATTTACTTCCGTTTGATCTTATCTGGTATAATTGATCTCTTATTGAAAAATTCACTAAGTTTACCATCGATTACGTGGATAGTTTTAATTTTTGAGTTTCTTCTTTTCATGTCCATTAAACTACAAGGAATAAACTCTTTATTTTAGAATATTATTTCATTTTATGATTTTCATAATACATGGATTATTCAGTTTTTTTATGGCAATGTCTGCCGGTTTATTGCTTTATTC
>CAZMRM010000496.1:0-2304 GCA_964568515.1 uncultured Chitinophaga sp.
TATTTTATACTGCGATACCGTTATCAATACACGAACCATTAAAAAAATGAATGCTATGGCAGAATTAACAAAAAGAAGGAGTAACGGAGAAAATACTTTGTTCCCTTCATTCAGAAGCAGCTTTTTCCCAAACCGTTATTTTGGTTCAGGCCTTTTTGATTTTGATAATGAGCTATGGAACAGAAATTTGAGTGCTCCACCTGCTAACATTATTGAAAATGAAAAAGATTTCAAACTGGAACTTTCCGTTCCGGGATTTAAAAAAGAGGACTTCACGATTGATATCGAACAGGGTGTTTTAACCATCAGTTCAGAACGGAAAGAGGAATCAACCCGGGAAGAGAAAAACTACAGTAGAAAAGAATTTTCCTATTCGAGTTTTTCCCGTACTTTTCAATTGCCTGAAAATACGGATGAAAACAATATCAGTGCAAAATATGACAACGGGGTTTTGCAGCTAACCATTCCTAAAAAAGAACTGGCAGCAGCTAAACCCAAAAAGCAAATAAAAATAGGATAGCAATGAAAACCGGAAGGGCCCTCTATAAGGGCCCTTTTTGTGTTTACAGGGATTGCTGTGTTAATTAAACAGCCGCTTTTTCACTAACTTCGGAATAAACCGCTTTTACACGGTCCCTTAAATTGTAAGAGGAGCTCATTACTTCTCCATAAGCACCTGCTGTTCGTAAGGCGATCAGATCGCCACGGAAGGTCTCCGGTAAATTCACTTCTTTTGCAAAACAATCGGTACTTTCACAAATAGGACCCACCACATCATATTTTTGAGATGTTTTGGTATCCTCCTTTCTTGAAATATTTTCAATCTGGTGATAAGCCTGATAAAGCATCGGACGTATCAATTCTGTCATGCCTGCATCCAGGATCGCAAAGTGCTTGCTGATTCCTTTTTTAATGTATAACACTTTGCTGATCAACGTTCCGCATTGTGCAACAATGGCTCTTCCGATTTCAAAATGTACTTTTTGATTGGGACGCAATTCTAAAAATTCGTTGAACAATTTAAAATAAGCAGCAAAATCAGGGATCGCTTTTTCATCCGGATTATGATAATCCACTCCTAATCCGCCTCCCACATTGATATTTTCGATGGTTAGCTGGTGATTCTCGAACCAGGTTTGCAATTCATTCACCCGTATGCATAAGTTTTTAAATGAACTCAAATCGGTGATTTGAGAGCCGATGTGAAAGTGCAGTCCGATCAGCTGAATGTTCTTTAGTGTTTTAAGCAATGCGATCACCGTATCCAATTCCCAGATATTGATTCCAAACTTATTTTCTTCCAAACCGGTGGTGATGTATTTATGCGTATTGGCATTTACATTCGGATTGATGCGCAAAGCTATTTTTGCGATTTTATTTTTTGCCGTTGCCAGTTCATTCAATACTTCTAGTTCCTGTATGCTTTCGCAGTTAAAACAAAAAATAGCTTGATCCAGTGCATAATTAATTTCTGCATCACTCTTTCCAACGCCGGCAAAAACAATATCATCCGGACTAAAATTGGTTTCTATTGCTCTTTTTACTTCGTTGCCGCTCACACAATCGGCACCGATATGAAAAGTACGGATAAGATTCAAAATTTCGGAATTGGTGTTGGCCTTCATGGCATAATGTACAATAAAGCCATACTTGTCACTTTCCGTTTTTAATTGCTGCAATGTTTTTTTTAACAGCCCCATATCATAATAATAATAAGGAGTAGGGGTGTTGTTAAATTTATGGAGAAGTTCTTTTGTAAACATATTCGATATTTTTTTCGGCAGATCTTTTTACTGAGTCACATTCCTATTTTTAGCAGAAGACCTTAAGCCATTACTTTATTAAACAATCCTTCATTTAAAGCGATCAACGTATCTTTCTTGCGTTTTGAATCAATTAATATGGAAATGTTGTGTTCGCTTCCTCCGTAAGAGATCATTCGTAACGGGATGTTTTTTAATGAATCAAAAACACGCAATGCCGATCCTTCTCTTTCTGCGGTAAAATTCCCAACAATGCAAACAATGGTTTGATCCGTATCTACTTTTACACTGCAAAATTCTTTTAATTCGGTAACAATGGCCTCCAGGTTACGGGTGGTGTCAATGGTCAATGAAACGGCTACTTCCGAAGTGGTGATCATATCAATCGGTGTTTTGTACCGTTCAAAAATCTCAAACACGGCGCGTAAAAAGCCATATGCAAGCAACATACGGCCCGATTTGATGGTGATGGCAGTAATGCCATCTTTTGCAGCAACGGCAGTAAAACGGGAGCCGGAAATTTGGGAGCTGATCGTTGTTC
>CAZMRM010000497.1:0-2292 GCA_964568515.1 uncultured Chitinophaga sp.
GAATGGATTGCCTGATTGGACAGATAAACCAGCTTCTTTAGGAGTGGTATCAAAATATGATACTCTCTTTTCTCCAACCGCTTATGGTTACAGTGCAGCTATCGGAAGATTAGGATGGATCAATTGTGATAAGTTTGCCAATAGCTTACCTGCTTCAGTCCTTACTTTTGAATCTTCGGTGGATGATCTTACCAATGTAAAATTTTTCATCTACTTCCCGGCTACAAAGACAGTCATGCAGGTTTACAATACGACCTCGTTTAATATACCAAATGGCTCTGAAGTTAAAATAATCGGAATAGCGATAAAGAGTGGTACTGCGGATCTGTACCATTTTTATCAAGCAATGACGGTTAATTCTACTTCTGTTGTGGATGTAGAAATGAAAGCTATTTCTGATGCAGATCTGACTGCTTTGTTAACGGATTTATAAAAGTTTGTATCAATAAAAATCCATGCTATTCAAAATAGCATGGATTTTTTATTGCCGTTTATTTTTTCTACAATTCAGAAGCATTAAATGTATTTCCGTCGGAGATCCGTCCGCTTTCATACCCTTTTTTAAACCAGCGCATTCTTTGTTCAGATGTACCATGTGTAAAAGCGTCGGGTACAACATATCCCTGTGATTGTTTTTGTAAACGATCATCACCGATAGCATTTGCTGCGTTTAAAGCTTCCTCCACATCCCCTTCCTCCAGTAAATTTTTATTTTGGATATGATGTGCCCATACACCGGCAAAATAATCCGCTTGTAATTCTAATTTAACCGATAATTCATTGGCGGTGGTTTCATCTGATCTGCTTTGTTGTTCATGCACCTGATCTGAAATATGAAGAAGATGTTGCACATGGTGTCCGACTTCATGAGCAATGACATAAGCCATAGCAAAGTCGCCCGGTGCCTTAAAACGGTCTTTTAGATCATCGTAAAAACTTAAATCAATATATACCCTGTTATCTGCAGGGCAATAAAAAGGACCGGTGGCAGCATTTGCAAATCCACAACCCGATTGATCGCTACCGGAAAAAAGTACAAGTTTGGGTTCTACATATGTTTTATGAAGCTGTTCATCAAAGATTTTTTTCCACACATCTTCTGTTTCGGCAAGGACCACGGAAACGAATTTTGCATTTTGTTCTTCACTTGGAGAAGCCGTATATTCTGTTGTTGTAGCGGATTCGGAATTAAGAAGTTCCAAGGGGTTTTTTCCGGTCAGGAGACCAACTATCAATATAATCACCAGGGTTCCGATGCCACCACCAATGGCAATTCCGCCGCCTTTTCCGCGACGATCTTCTATGTTGTTGCTTGATCTTCCACCTTGCCAGCGCATAAGATTAAAGTTTAAGGGTTTATAAAAAGCAAATCCTCCTGTGCTGTTGCAAAGGAGGATAAGTTTCATCTTTGCATTTCCATAATTGGTAAAGCAAACGAGTTTAGCTTAAATCGTACCAGGACTAAAAACGTTCTAAACTGGAGAAATAAAAATTTCCTTCAATTTCTGCATTTTCATCGCTGTCTGATCCATGTACAGCATTTGCTGCAATTGACTTCGCATATATTTTACGGATTGTTCCTTCAGCGGCTTTGGTTGGATCGGTAGCCCCGATCAAAGTTCTGAAATCGGCTACAGCATTTTGTTTTTCTAAAATTGCAGCTACAATAGGGCCGGAGGACATGTACTGCACTAGTTCTCCATAAAATGGGCGTTCCTTGTGAATTTCATAAAATTTGCCTGCCGCTTCTTCAGAAAGCTTTGTATATTTCATTGCAACAATGCGGAACCCTGCATCGTTGATCATTTTTAAAATCCCTCCTATGTATCCGTTTGCCACAGCGTCAGGCTTGATCATGGTAAATGTTCTGTTGGTTGCCATTCTAGTTATTATTGGTTTGTTTAGTTTTGGATTTGCGGTTATTGAATTGAAATTCGCTGCGAAATTAAAAAAATTATTGTTAAGAAGAGCATGGTTGTTTATTTTGGTTCATAATTAAGTGAAAATTGGAAATTCGGGAAAAGGTAAATAACGTATTTTTGTTGTTCTAAAATATTCATTCGACTTGACTGCAACAGAAATAAAAAAAGTAAAGGCCTTTTTAAGTAAGCCAAAAAATATCGTGATTGTGACTCATTGGTCTCCTGATGGTGATGCAATGGGATCCTCATTAGGATTGTATAACTATTTAATACAAAAAAAACATCAGGTACAAGTCATTACCCCCAACGATTATCCCTTTTTTTTGAACTGGTTGCCAGGGAATAAAGAAGTAATTGATTTTCTGAGCAA
>CAZMRM010000498.1:0-2275 GCA_964568515.1 uncultured Chitinophaga sp.
ACCGTGAAGTAATGGGGCGTCCGGCAGACTTACTTCCACAACGTGTATTTGCATTACAGCTGGTTCTGAAATTTTAAAATGGAACAAACCAGGCCGATATTTATAATTTTTAGCGACTATCGGGAACAGTATACCAAAAGAATTTATCTTTAGAATCCTTTTTTATTTAGCTGGTTTGTATGCGTTGTTTTTCTTCGTCTGCACCCGTTTGACGACGCATTCTTCCTGTTTGTCCCTTACCTAATTTATAAGATAAAGTTAAATTAAGAACGCGTGTGTCTCTTTTTGAGCGCCAGTTTTCATTAACATTACTGAACACAGTAACACCGCTGGGATAGTTTCTCCAGAATAAGTCGTTAATATTTACAGTAAAGATGAGACGTTTTTTTAAGAATTGTTGCTGAACACCTACTGTTAAATTATAAATGGATTTGATCATTGTAATGCCATACATACATTTATGATTGTATTGGAAACCGCATTCCATGGATAAACCATCCCGTATACTGAAACTATTGTTTGTAGTGACAGAAAAAGAAGGACTGGAATTATTGATATTATTATTGTTGATGGATCCTGTATATACATTATAAAAAGAAAGGAAACTGGAATTGGTTGTCCACCAGGAAGTCAGTTTTTTTGTAAAAATAATATTCAGGCTATAATAATTAAAGTTATCAATATTAACTGTGGTTTGTATTGTTTTACGGGTTTGGGAGTCCTGTAGTAAAGCATCTGTAATATTGTTTTTTGAAATGCTGTAACCAGGTGTAATGAACCAGGTGTTTTTATAACCATAAGTCAACTCAAAGTTGTAGGTTAGCTCCGGCAAAAGATAAGGATTACCTTCACTGTAAGTTGTTGCGTCAATCAATCTACGGAAAGGATTCATCTGGTTGTAACCCGGACGGCCAATTCTTCTTCCTGCATTGATATTCAGGTTATGTTTTTCATTGAACTTGTAGTCGAAAAAAGCGGTTGGAAATAGTTGGAAATAGTTTCGTTGAAAGCTTTGTCCGTTTAGTTCCTGCTTACCATTTGCAAGTGTCTGTTCAGCTCTTAAACCAAATTGCATGGTTAATTTTTTTAAATTTTTATTGTAATTGATATAAGCAGCGTTGATATTCTCAGAATAAATGAAATGGCTGCTTCGTGCACTATCAAATACTAATGCTCCATTGTTACTGTCATAAAATTTAACGTTGTTGTCAGAAGTTACGTAGCTGGACTTGACACCCATTTCCAGTTTACTTTCTTTCTTCAAAGGATGTGTGTAATCAGCTTTCAGGGCAACCAGATCCAATAAGCCATTTTGATTTCCATGTAAATGGGTTTTGTTCAACATATTTCCTTCATTCGTATAAAATGTAGTTGAAAAATCCTGATTTGTACTGTTCCAGTATTTGGCATAATCGGCCGAAACAGTTAATTCTTTTCCGGTGGTATCAAACTGTGTACGGATTTCTGCATTTAGGGCATAATTATACCAACGGTCTTTTGACTGGTTCGTAAATAAAGAATTGCTCAACGGCGTAAAATGATCGTCCACAATATAGGTACGTGATGATCCATGTGGATTAAAGCGGTTAACAACACTGGTACCCAATACAGACAACGTTGTTTTTTTGGAAAGATAAAAATCGGCTCCTAAACGGGGATTGTGTGTTTCAAAAGGAAAGATGATGTAATTATTTGTTTGAAGAATAATGCTTTTGCTTGCGGAGTCGGGAAAAATACGATTGAGTGTAAGATTATTGAATCCTTTACGTTTGGAGTAACTGTAATTCAGAAATAAATTGTACCATTTCTTTTTGTAACTCAAACTCAGTGAAGAATTGAATTTTCCATATCTTCCCTGACCATAGCCGGCACTAATGTTTCCATTAAATCCTTGCTGTTTATTTTTTTTCATGATAATATTGATGATCCCGGCATTACCGGCAGCATCATACTTGGACGAAGGGTTGGTTATGATCTCAATTTTTTGAATGCTATTGGAAGGGAGGCCTTTTAACATGTTGGCCAGATCGGAACCGGACAAACCCGTTTGTTTGCCATCAATTAAAATGATCACTCCCTGTTTTCCTTTAAGACTGATCTGATCCTCCTGGTTAACGAGCACACCCGGTAATTTTTCCATTACTTCCATGATGGAAGATCCTGTTTGAACAATACTATTTTCAATATTAACGACCATTTTATCTGCTTGTCGTTCAATAAAAGGTTTGTCGGCCTTTACGGTTACTGCTCCCAATGTATTGGCTTCATGGGTGGC
>CAZMRM010000499.1:0-2272 GCA_964568515.1 uncultured Chitinophaga sp.
TAATATCATCCAATTGCTCATTCGTCAGATCAGGTGCTATTTTTAAAAGAATAGGACGTGACTTTTTTGCGTGTGCATTCAGCTCCTTCATTTTGTTCAACAATTTTGTCAATGGCTCTTTTTCTTGTAAGGCTCTTAAATTGGGTGTATTGGGAGAACTTACATTCACCACAAAATAATCCACATGATCCACAAGTTCATGAAAGCATTTTTCGTAATCTGTTACTGCTTCTTCATTGGGTGTTACCTTGTTTTTTCCAATATTTCCACCAATAAGAATGGTTGTTTTTCTTTTTTTAAGACGTTCAACAGCCGCTTCTGCTCCGCCATTATTGAATCCCATACGGTTGATAAGTGCTTCATCTTCCGGCAAACGAAACATACGGGGTTTTTCGTTGCCAGGTTGTGCCTTGGGAGTAAGTGTTCCAATTTCAATAAATCCAAATCCGAAATAACCAAGTTCATCAAACAGCCTGGCATCTTTATCAAAACCAGCAGCCAATCCAACCGGATTCGGAAATGTCAATCCGAATAATTTACGTTCCAGTCTTTTATCCCGGATACTATATGAACGCTTTAGTAAAGCAGGAACTCCGGGTATTTTACAAGAAAATTTAATTAATTTAAATACAACATGGTGAATGGTTTCGGGCTCAAAAAGAAAAAAAATAGGTTTTATAAATGCTTTGTACATCCTGTTAAAATTAAAGCAACCAAGATAAGAAGAAAACGTATACCCGTTAATTAATTCATAAAAATCGGATCCTAATCAGAAATTTATCACTAATTTCATCCCATTAATCAGATTAAAAACAGAATTGATCGAATCGTATGAAAACTATACAAACAAAAGTTGCCTCTATCTCATACGACCCAAAAACACGCATCGTTCGAATGAAAATAATAGATGGTGCCGAAATCGAAGTAGAGCATGCAAAAGAAAACAGGGAAGCAACATTGAATCTTACAAATAATGAAAAACATTTATTGATTGTGGATGCAAGAAGTATCAATGTGTATGTTTCAAAAGAAGCGAGAAGTTATTCCGCAGAATTTGAGGCAGGTGGTCCTTGTATAGCAAAAGCCTTTATTGTTAATTCCGTTGCCAACCGGTTAATCGGAAACTTTTATATCAACTTCAATAAACCCAAAGTGCCTACCAAGTTATTTTCGAATGAAGAAAAAGCGATTGAA
Source organism: uncultured Chitinophaga sp. (assembly GCA_964568515.1). Taxonomy (GTDB): domain Bacteria; phylum Bacteroidota; class Bacteroidia; order 2-12-FULL-35-15; family 2-12-FULL-35-15; genus 2-12-FULL-35-15. Next base: position 1,195 of record CAZMRM010000499.1, read on the forward strand.
TGGCTAACCGAATTTTTATACCTCACAGAACTGGATCATGTTCCCAGCAAAAAGAAAAAGTAAACTTTTCTTTCCCGTTCCTGCCCTCCATACTCAGTAATTTTTATACAATCCCTGTTTAAAGACATCAACTTACATGACTTTAAGTGACTTGTTGAAACTGAATGAGAGTGAGCCTCTGCACCCTAGCCTCCACTAATTACTTCTGTTGAGCTTCCCACGAGGTACAAAAACTCAGAGTGAATGTGTTTACTCTCGCTGTGCCCAATGCTAAATCTACGGGCGCACGCATTCTTCACATTCACTCCAGACTATACAATGCCTGCGAACAGGTTCAATCATTAACAATTATTTTTTTATAGGTACCGGCTTTTCCATCTGCTTCCAACTGCATGATGTAAAGTCCGGGCCGTAAAAAAGTAAAATTCAATGTAGTATTTCCCTGCTGAACATATTGTTGATGTACCAATACACCTCTTACATCATACGTTCGTAAAAGCTGCTGATTGACGGAAGGATTTGTAATCGTAAAAATTCCCTTATTCGGATTCGGATATACGTTCCAGTCAGATTTATTTTTGTCATCTGTAAGTACAGAGGTTGTAATTGAGCAAGCGATGTCAGGTAAAATTTTGTATTCATAGATGGATGTTGCACCATTGAATACAACATTTAAGGGCCCCCTTGAGAAATCAAGTTTTATGGCACCTGTTATATCCAGCGAATCACCAGGATTCAAGGTTTGCCAGCCTGAACCAACAATTTTATAACGTTTCCAGAACGGGTGCAATGTATCAGTTACAGACAGGGTTCCCGTTCCCCATGTTTGATCCCAACGGGCCGATTTGGGTAAATCAAACTCAATGGTCCAGCCGGCCGGTACCGTTGTGCTCGTCAGGTTTTTAATATAAAAATGCGGTGTATAATTGGGATGACTATAGGTTCCACTAAATGAATATCTGAATGAATTATCGGGAGGAGGTAATCCATCTCTTCCTGTAGCCGGAACAAGTATGTTTTTCTTAAAATATGCAGCTGCAAAATCAGTCATGTCATGACCTGCTGTATAATATCCTAA
>CAZMRM010000500.1:0-728 GCA_964568515.1 uncultured Chitinophaga sp.
GCATGGATCATAAACCCAGTGAATTATCGGGCGGTGAGCAACAGCGTGTTGCCGTAGCAAGAGCCCTGATCAATAATCCTGCTGTTGTTTTAGCGGATGAACCTTCCGGAAACCTTGATTCAGCAACAGCAAAAGAGCTTCATCAGTTATTTTTCAAGTTAAGAAAAGAGTTCGATCAAACCTTTGTGATTGTGACACACAATGAAGAATTAGCCAATATGGCTGATCGTAAACTGGTCATGAAGGATGGGGTAATTGAAGAAAATAATCAGAATAAAGGAGTAATTAAAGATCAGCCGGACAGGTTTTAGTGGACCGGCCGCCACTTCTTAAATTATTAAAAAAACTTTCTTATTTTTTCCATAAAAGATTCCGGTGCGGGACAAGGTTTATTGGTTGACATGTTAATGAATACAAGTGTTGTGCTTCCTGTGTTCAACAATTCATTTTTCTGATTAAAAATTTCGTAATCAAAATTGATTTTTGCGGTAGGTAATTCTTTTATAGTTGTTTTAATGATAAGCAGATCATCATAAAAAGCGGGCTTGTGATAGCGGATATTATACTCGGCAACGGGAAGCAGTATGCCTTCATCTTCCAAAGACTTATACGTAATGCCCAAGCTGCGCAGGGTTTCCACGCGGGCTACTTCAAAATAAACAGCATAATTACCATAGTATGTATAGCCCATTCGGTCGGTCTCGGCATACCTTACGCGCAATGAAACA
>CAZMRM010000500.1:738-2253 GCA_964568515.1 uncultured Chitinophaga sp.
AAAAGCGGGCTTTAAATATTTTAGATTGCATGTATAAACAGGAAGCATCACCCCGTTATCTTCCATTTCTTTATAACTGGTACCCAGTTGCCGCAATGCTTCTACTCTTCCTACTTCAAAATATTGTGTATAGTTTCCATAGTAAACATAGCCCATTCTATCTGTTTCCGCGTATCTTACACGAACGGTTGTTTCTGATACATACATAAATCATCCGGATTTTTAAGAAAAAAAATATTTTTCAAAACGTTCTTAAATTACATTTATTTATTTAAAAACAATCCTCAAAAAAATAATTTTTTTTTTATTTTTTATTCTCGTTTTTTGTTCATTAAAATGTTTATAATTGCATCACTAAATTGTTAAAGCAAAACAAAAAATTAGTATGGAGAACATTTCAATTAAAATTCCCTTTTTTGCATTTATACTTTATATATGTATGCAACCTCCATGTTACAGGCTGATTCCGATTGGGCCCCAGAGGGAATAATTAATTTGCACCTTCTTCTTGCCTGAAATTTCTTCGTTTTTCAAGTTTAAAAAATTGAATGACTAACGAAACGGACAAGCGATCCTTTAATTTTGGTTCTAATTAATAAGCAGTTTTTCGATGAATTCACATTATAAACAGATAAAATTTATGACAAACAAACTACTCAAACTCAACTTCCCTCCTCTGTATTTTTCGAATAAAAACTACCAAATTGATAGATATTTAAACATATAGTAAAATAAGGGTAATGAAGGCCATATGAACGATAAGAATGGTCATTTAAAATTATTGGCAAAACCACGTGAAAAATATTTCATAAAGTCAATAGCAAATTCAATTTTTTTTTAACTTTTTTTATTGAATATTTGTTACCACTATATTAATCTTGTATATATTTACAGTCCGGTTGAAAATAGTGGAAAATCAAGCAAATTGAATAAGACAGACATCAACAGAAGTTTAACAATATTAAAATCAGCGTTTAGAGAATGGAGAAAGCATTTGTAAAAGTTTGGGAGAGTTGCCTCGAGATTATTAAGGACAATGTTAGTTCACAAAGTTTCAAAACATGGTTTGAACCTATAAAACCAATCAAGCTTAGTTCAAATGTTTTAACGATACAAGTTCCAAGTCAGTTTTTTTATGAATGGTTAGAAGAACACTATATTACCTTATTAAAGAAAACCATAAAAAAAGAATTGGGTGCTGAAGGCCGTTTGGAATACAGCATCATTATGGAAAACAACTACAGTAACTCCTCAAAACCCTATACTGTAAAGATTCCAACAAACAGTAAAAAAGAATTGAAAAATCCTTCGGTATCCATGCCGATCGATTTAAATCAAAACAGCATTCGTAATCCATTCATCATTCCGGGTTTAAAAAAGGTTAATGTTGAATCCCAGCTTAATTCCAATTATTCATTTGAGAATTTAGTTGAGGGAGACTGTAACCGACTTGCACGTTCTGCAGGTTTTGCTGTTGCCAGCAAACCAGGTGGCACTGCCTTTAACCCTTTATTG
>CAZMRM010000501.1:0-2251 GCA_964568515.1 uncultured Chitinophaga sp.
AAGAAAAAGAGATAAATAATATTGCTTGGTATAAAGTTCCCGATACTCACCTAAATTTAAGTGAGTATCGGCCACTTTGACAACCTTAATAAGGCTGAATCCTGTATCTGACTTTTACAATTATAATAAATGTCTTTTTCTTTTCTTGAAAACAATTCGTCTTCCTCCAGCCAGACGTTCCGATAGTCACTTGAATTTGAACAAACCATATTTTATAATGGTTTTAAAAATCCGTACTCCATCAAAGGTTTTGAGCTTCTTTCCTTGTCCAAGGTTACGCGGGGAATAATGCACGGGAACTTCAACGATCCAGTTCTTTCTGATCCTTCCGCATTTAATGATCAATTCTGCTTCAAAACCAAAACGATTTTCCTTTAATGTTAGCTTATCAAATAATTCTCTGGAAATAAGTTTGTAACCACAGGCCATGTCTGTTAAATGAACATCAATTAATATAGAAGTAAGAAGAGTAAACAGCTTGTTTGCAAAATAGCGTTTAAATGCGGCTTGTGTACGTAATACTCCTGGCAAGTACCGGGATCCGTTAACAAAAGGCACTTTTAATTGATACATAGCATCCAATAGGTTGGGTATATCTTTTGGGTTGAGTTCAAGGTCGGCATCCTGTATCAGGATATAATCATAGTTTGATTTAGCTACTCCTGTTTTTACAGCTGCTCCCTTGCCTTGATTCTGACTGTGCTTATAGATATGCATGTTTTTCTGTTCACCAATATAAGCTTGTACAACTTCAAATGATTGATCCGAAGATGCATCATCTACAATTACAATTTCTACATTTTCTATGAAAGATGGATAAACGACCTTTTTTAATTCATCCAGAACCGCAAGAATCAGTTTCTCTTCATTATATAATGGAATGATAATGCTTAGATTCATATCAATGCAGTTGATATAAGATTATTTAAAAGAAATTTTCAGATCATCAATTAAAAATTCTCCATTGGTAGTGTTCCAGACGTATGCACTGAATTGATTATTAGGTTCAGCTTTTTCAGAAAGCCGATATATTTCTTTTACTTCCATCCATTTGTTTAATTCTTTGATAAGAACGGGTCTCCCGCTCCAATCCACACTTTTACCATTGAAATCAATACTGAATACGGTATTTGCTTTTATATGGTCTGTTTTTGCATAGATCCAATAGGAAAATTCAACTTCCTTGAATTTATTACTGTTGATATTTTCAATGCGGTTACTGAACCCCAGGCTATAAGGATGAGCAGAATCAACAACACAAGCGGAAGAACCGGAATGAGCCTCAGGAACCTGTCTTATGTTTAGCTGGTTGATCCATTCTTTGGAATCCGTATCATTTTCATAAATAGCCGGCTTTTTTTTACCACAGCTGGTTAGAAGAGCAATGGAGACAATGGTTAAGATGAATTTGTACATATAATGACTGTTTGTTTGTTAAAATATTAAATACAAGTTTACATAATTTTTTCATTGTCACTTCATAAAGTGGATAAAAGGAGGTGAATATTAAAGCTTTTATATTCGTTGAAAATCCCTCTTAGATGCTTCTTTTATTCTTCTTTTGCTGTACGGCTTTCTGGATATCTTCCAACCGTCCTTTTGGTATGGCATGGATCAATCTTTTGGTATATTCGGATTGTGGATCGTTGTAAATACGGTCAGCATCGCCTATTTCTTCTATTTTACCTTTATTCATGACCACCATACGGTCACTCATGAATTTAACGACCGATAAATCATGAGAGATAAAAATATACGTGAAATTAAATTCTCTTTTTAATTCGTTCAGCAGGTTTAAAACCTGTGCCTGAATGGATACATCCAATGCCGAAACAGACTCATCACAAATAATAAATTTTGGTTTTAATGCGATTGCCCTTGCAATGCAGATCCGCTGACGTTGTCCCCCGGAAAATTCATGAGGATAACGGTGGAAATGAGATTCATTCATATTTACGCGCTGCAATAATTCAATCACACGGTTCTTTCTTGCGGTATCATTTTCCAGTATACCATGCACCTGCATGGGTTCCATAATTGCCTGACCGATGGTAATACGGGGATTAAGGGATGAATAAGGGTCCTGAAAAATAATTTGAATGTTCTTCCGTATTTCTCTCATTTCTTTAGGTTTCAGACTGGTCAGTACCTTACCATCAAAAACAATTTCACCGGAGGCTGGCTCTATCAATCTTAAAATGGTCCTCCCCAAGGTTGTTTTGCCACAGCCGGATTCACCTACCAATCCAAG
>CAZMRM010000502.1:0-388 GCA_964568515.1 uncultured Chitinophaga sp.
GATGTGAACAGGGATGGGGTAATCAGTGCCGGCGATATTTCACAGATGAACCAACGCTCCATCAAAACAATTTTAGAGTTCAAACAAAAATGGAATTATAACAACACAGGAAGTTCGAATGGTCAGCCATCCAAAGACTGGATATTTATCGATTCCACCCTACTGGCAGATCCTGCTTATCAGTTGTCAGCTACCTATCCGGATGACGATGGCATCGGTTTTTCAAAATACAAGGTTCCTCTCTCTCCTTTTTGTTTATCTGTTCCTTCCGGTGTTTGCAATAGTTGTGTTGCTTACAAAGAAGGAAATTTAACGGGTATATTAATAGGCGATGTGAATGGTAATTATGATGCGATAACGGCTGATGGACATAGAGGTCATCATCAAG
>CAZMRM010000502.1:398-1028 GCA_964568515.1 uncultured Chitinophaga sp.
CGGCTGATGGACAAATCAAACGTTCAACAACGGGTAAAATACTACTTGATCTGACAAAGGCAAAGGCCGAAAAAAATTATGCTGATGTTCCCGTGTGGTTCACCTCTGCGGAAAAAATCAGGGCACTGGATTTTTCATTTCGCATGAACGAAGAAGCAATAACATATTCCGGGTTAATTCATCCTGCCTCTTATTTGAATGATGCACTGGCAAATGAAGACAACGTACACACACTTCGCTTCACCAGTAACAGTAGAACAGATTATGAAACGGATAAAACGGTTGTAATCATTCGTTTTTTAACATCGGATGGAACAATAGATCCTCATGACCTAACAGAATTAAAAGGTTATTTAAATGGTGAGCCCGTTTCTTTTGAAATACAAAATACAATTTCAGATGTTAGTGATGGGATACAAGAAGATGCTGTAAAAATTTATCCAAATCCTGTCAAAGGAATTTTAAGCGTGGAAGTGCCATCAAGGGCAATTGTTCAGTTAATAGATATTCAAGGTAAAGAAGTGATCAAAGGGATATCCGTAATCAATGGTAAAAAACTGGAAATAAGCACGGGTAATTTAAAAAGCGGCTTGTACATATTGAAGGTTATTCAGGAGCATACTGTTATTA
>CAZMRM010000502.1:1038-2244 GCA_964568515.1 uncultured Chitinophaga sp.
AAACAAGTTATTGTAGAAAACAATTAAGAGCTTGGCTCTCCCACAGACTACCGATCAAAAAAAGCCCTTCTGATGAATCAGAAGGGCTTTTTTTGATCGTGTTGAACTTTATTCTTTTTTATCTGTTTCATTTTTGTCAGATCCTGTAGCAGCGGTTCTGCTTGGTATTTTGCAACAAGCTTTCATTCCTGTAGCAGCATTTTTGGTTCCTGCATGTTCCATGCAAATTGCCTTCTGTTCTTCTGTACATTTATTGGCTTCACATGCGGCCATGCACTCTGCTTTACTCATGTAAGCACATTTGGTAATATCACAATGAGCGGCTTTACTTACACCGTGCATGCCTGTTTCGTTGTAAAGGACAGGCCCGGAAGGTGCCACAGAAATATAAGGAGCGATTACCAATGAAACAATACTCATTAATTTGATAAGAATGTTCATGGATGGACCGGAAGTATCTTTAAATGGATCCCCCACTGTATCACCTGTTACGGAAGCTTTATGAGGCTCAGATTTTTTGTAGAATGTTTCACCGTTGATTACCACTCCTTTTTCAAATGATTTTTTTGCATTGTCCCATGCACCACCTGCATTGCTTTGAAAAATTCCCATCAATACACCCGATACGGTAACACCGGCTAAAAGCCCTCCCAGAATTTCGGCAGAGCTTACTAAAGGAAACACGCCTTTAAATCCGAAGCCGATGATAACCGGTACCAATAAAGCAATTGCACCGGGTAATAACATCTCACGGATAGAAGCATTCGTAGAAATGGCCACACATTTTTCATATTCCGGTTTTGCTTTGTATTCCATAATGCCTGGAATTTCGCGAAACTGGCGACGCACTTCCTGCACCATATCCATGGCTGCTTTACCAACAGCAGCAATACACAATGCGGAAAAAATAAAGGGAATCATAGCTCCAACAAATAAACCTGCTAAAACAGGTGCTTTATAAATATCGATGGCATCAATTCCTGCTACACCAACGAATGCAGCAAACAGGGCCAATGAAGTTAATGCTGCAGACGCGATAGCAAACCCTTTACCGGTAGCAGCCGTTGTATTCTCAACAGCATCCAGATTATCCGTACGTTCACGTACTTCAGGAGGTAATTGACTCATTTCAGCAATACCACCTGCATTATCGGCAATGGGGCCAAATGCATCAATGGCCAACTGCATGGCAGTTGTTGCCATCAT
>CAZMRM010000503.1:0-1527 GCA_964568515.1 uncultured Chitinophaga sp.
CAATCCGTTGGAATGGAACTTACCGGAAAACGCATTGAACTTTTCGGACAGGAGAATGATTTTTCCATACAAATCATTGATCAGTATGATGACAATGAGAATGCCACCGGAACAACCGTTGAGATTATTTTACCATTGATTGAAATGTACTAGCAAAATTAAACATACAACAACAAAGCAGAGCAATGACAAGTAACGAGTTTATCTATATAAAACTTTAAAGCAATTATTTATATAAAGTGTAATGCCACGATTTAATTTTTTTTTACTGTTCCTCTTTCTTTTTTGGCATTCTTCAAATGCTCAGCAATTCAGCTATAAGAATATTGGTGTTGATGAAGGACTTCCCAGCTCAGAGCTTTATCAGGTTATTCAGGACCAGCAAGGGTATATGTGGTTTGCAACGGATCATGGTGTTGCACGTTACAATGGAAAAGAATTTACCTGCTTAACTACCGATAACGGATTACCGGACAACACCATTTTAAGGTTGTCTGAAGATAAAACAGGAAGAATTTGGATGGGTTCTATTAACTGTGAAATTTGTTACTGGCAAAACAATAAAATTTATAATATAGCAGGGGCTGAAGACCTACGCGCCAAAACTCACGGCAATTTACTAACCGATAAACTATATGTTGATTCTTCACTCAACCTGTGGGTTGGAACAGGTGCCAGTCTTTATTTTTCCGATTTTAGAAACAATTATTCTAAATTTCGATCTGTGGTACCTAAGCCTGATCTCATTACGGAGCATATAGCCATAGACCGTACCATTTTCTGTATTTATAACCGGGAGGCTTATAAAAAAAACAAGGATATCACTAACCATTTCTTTTTAGGTTTTCACAAATACGGTGATCCTGTGAATAAAATAAACATGTGGAATTATGTTGGCAGTCCTGATAAACCAAATGGTCTTATGTCTCACGGATATTTAAAAAAAGAAGAAGTCTTTTTTTACAGCTATCATAATATCCTTGTAATAATTCAAAAAGATAAAAAAATAAAAACAAAAAAATTTGACCATGATATTATTCATATTAAAACAGATTCACAGGAGAATGTTTGGATATGTTTTTTTAAAAAAGGGGTTTCCCTGTTTAAAAAAGGAGATTTGAGCGCTACCCCGATTAATTTTCTAGATGGCGTAACAGTAAATGATGTATATGTAGATCATGAGGGAGGTACCTGGCTGACCACTCTTGAAAAAGGCATTTTTTATGTTCCCAGTACCTCCATTCTTACTTACTCCAATGTTCCATTTTTAAATGACGATATCACTTTTATTGGTGAATTAAACAATAAAATCATTGTGAATACTTATGGAAATGTTATCGCTGAAAAACGGGGGGCAGACTTTGTACAGAAAAACGACCTGAACACATTAAGAAAAAAATTAAATATGCCACTCCGGGATATTAAAACTGTTGGCGATACCCATTATTTGTGTTATGGAAGTACATTGCAAAAAATGGTCAATAAACAATTAAAACCTCTCAAACAACAAAATAAAATGAATCTGGC
>CAZMRM010000503.1:1537-2243 GCA_964568515.1 uncultured Chitinophaga sp.
ATTCACTAATAATAGGTTATTATCCGGCGAAATTAAAATGAGTTTCGCCGGATAATAACCTATTATTAGTGAATGCCAGTGGAATAACCAAAGTGGATCAAGATAAAAATCAAACTGAATACTTTAATTGTTTTTTTCCGATAACCTGTGCAATAACTTCCGGAAAAGAAGTATTAATAGGCGGGAAAGATGGTCTTTTTCAATTTAAAAATGGCAGTTATAGTTCTCTTGCATCCATAGATCCTCTTTTAAGGAGTTACATAACCAGTATGGCAAAAAGCAAGGATGGAAGCATCTGGATAGCTACACGTGAGAATGGTGTGCTTCAGTTAAAAGACAAAAAAGTTTATTCTATAAACGAAAAAAACGGGTTGATTTCTAAATTGGTTAACAATATTTACATTGATCAACAGGATCGGGTTTGGGCCGGTACCAACAATGGTCTTAATTGTATTTCTTTTATCAACAACAATAACTACCAAATAAAAACGATCACCAAATCAAATGGATTAAATTCCAATGAAATAGTAAAATTATATAGTTTAAATGATACATTATGGATTGGAACCAAGGCAGGATTAAATGCACTTTATATCCCGGAAGTTATTACCCCTACTCTTCCTTCACCAGCCTATATTGCTGCAATTACAATTAATAATGAGCCCGTCGATCAAACAAAAACAATTTTTCCCTATAACCAGAATAA
>CAZMRM010000504.1:0-2227 GCA_964568515.1 uncultured Chitinophaga sp.
GTAAAAGGTTTGACCTGAAATATACTTTTACTTTTAACGGATTTGGTTACAGCCAGGTAATACTGATCGATATATGGTTGTTTTAATTGATCAACATTTGCAGTCAGTGTTTGCAATACACTTTTCAACCGTTTTCTTTTCGGATAAATTTCAAAGATGATATTTTTGAATACTTGTTTTTTAGGTTTAATCCATGTAAATGTTTGTGCAGGACTTAACAAGGCAATTTTTGTAATTTTCTTTTTTGAATGAAGAGCCAGCTCTGTTGCCAGCCACCCTCCTCTGGATGCACCAACGATAGCAAATTGGTCCAACTGCAGGTAATCAAATATTTCATCATACCAGGTTACCAGGTCATCAATCCGTTTTATTTCCCCATTGGAAGCGGATTTGCCGGGTTCCAGAATAAAATCAATACAATAAACCCTGTATTTTTCTGCAAATACTTTTGTGTTTGGGTACCACATGGTGGAACTCGCATTCATGCCATGCAATAATATCAGTGGTGGGGCTGATTTTGGTCCGCTAATGATAACGTGTGCTTTGCCGAATAAAGTGGGAATGTCAATTTCAGTATAGGGAGTGTCCCACAAAGAAGTCAATACCACATCATAGGCTTCCAGATAAATCGTTTTGCCTTTTTTTGTTTTAAAGGAAGAATGAACCTGTTGTTTGGATTTTTCTATTTTTTCTTTTGTTCCGATACAGCCAGAGGAAAGTTGGAAAAGAATAAAGAATAAAATAGTCCCTTGTTTAATTGCTGATTTCATCACACAATACCTGGCTTCCTTTAAGGGGATGTTATGCATCAAAAATACTGACAATAAAATCATTTTGACCCCGTTAGTAACAAATATTTTTAATTACATTTGCGTAAATGAGGCTAAAAAATCTACTTTTTCTTTCACTGGGTTTGTTATTCCCTTTTCTCTCCGTTGCTCAGATGGGTGGAAACAATGTATTTGAATTTTTAAACTTGCCTGTCTCAGCAAGAGTTTCTGCTTTGGGTGGAAATTTAATTTCAACACATGATAATGATTTGAATGTTGCACTGAACAATCCTGCACTTTTGACGGATTCCATGGATAATAATGTGATATTGAGTTATGTAAACTACTTTGCTGATGTGAATTATTATTATGGTGGTTATGCTAAAAGTTTTAAAGATAAAGGGATTGTGAGTGCAGGTATACAATATCTGGACTATGGCCGCTTCACCCGTACGGATGAATTTGGTAATCAATATGAAAACTTTGGAGCCAGTGATATGAGTATTAACTTGTCATATGCTAATTCTGTATTTGATTCTAATTTATTTGTTGGAGCAACCCTTAAAACCATTTATTCACAAATGGATACTTACTATTCCTGGGGATCTGCTATGGATCTGGGGGCTGTGTATACCGGACTATCGGGCCGATTTGCTATCGCCTATGTAGTAAAAAATATAGGAAGACAATGGAAGCCTTATACAGAAGGAAATTATGAGAAATTACCTTTCGAAATGCAAATAGGAATCACTCATAAACCCAAGCATATTCCTTTTCGCTTTTCACTGACATATGAAAACTTAGAGAAATGGGATCTTACTTACGTAGATCCAAACAATCCGACTCCTACCAGGGATCCGTTAACAGGTAAGCCTATTGAACAAAATAAATTTAAAACATTCGGTGATAAACTGATGAGACACTTCGTTATTGGCGGAGAGTTTATGCTGACCAAAAATTTTTTCCTTCGTGGTGGATATAATTATCAACGCAGAAAAGAATTAAAGATTCCGGAGAGAAGAGGAATGACAGGTTTCTCTTTTGGCTTTGGATTAAAAGTTTATAAATTTCATATCAGCTATGCGAGAGCGGTATATCACCTTGCAGGCGCTTCCAATAATTTTTCTATCGCATTTGATATTAATAACTTCTATTCCAGAAAAAATTAGAAGGTGTTAATGAATTAATTTTTATTCAAAAAAAATAATCAGTAATATTGTGGACTGGCCAATTATGATCTTCCATGCCCCAAATTACTATTGCTATTGATGGATATTCCTCTTGTGGTAAAAGCACTCTGGCAAAAGCATTAGCAGCTAAATTAGGTTATGCATATGTTGATTCCGGAGCCATGTACCGGGCTGTGACACTGTATTCTTTACGAAAAGGACTTATCAAGGATAATAGTTTTATTGAAGAAGATATCATCAGAGTACTGAATGAAATCAATTTGACCT
>CAZMRM010000505.1:0-2226 GCA_964568515.1 uncultured Chitinophaga sp.
AAAGATAAAAATCATTTTGTAAGGAATCCGGATTATTCCCTTTGTATACGCCATCATGACTCAGCCTCACATTTCCGCTTAACCGTTGATTCACCCGTTCATCTTTGTAATAGTAGTTTACAAAGGGTTTCCATACACCCAGTTTTCCGTTGGCATATAAATTAACCTGGCCGGAAACGGAGGTATCATCATACTCATTGAGATTTTTAAATATGGAGGAAGAAGCATTCACCACATCCTTGATTGTTGTAGAATGTGTTGTTACCAAATTATTTAAGCATTGAAGTGAACTGTACATGTTTCCGCCGGCACTCGTTGACTTCAAAGTGCAGGTGGTAGGATCTGCTTCAAAGTGCAGGTCTCCACTGTATTTTGAGATACAGTCACACATAACAGTTGAGCAAGTTCCTGATTCATTTATATAGGTAAACGTCAGTTGAAAATACATTTCGGCCTGAATTATTCCTAAACCACAAGTTCCCGAGGATCCAACCGTTACCTGGGTAAAAAAGCTTCCCAATGTTGGATAAAGATTTTTTGGAATTCCAATCGTATCGCCAGCATGCAATATTCTGTCTGGATCCTTGGCAACGACCCTGTTTAAAAAATCAGCCAGCTCAAAGGCCAGGCAATGACTAGTACCTCCGCCAGAATAATCTCCCCGGTTCGCATTGTCCGTTGGGTCCTGCAAAGCGGTGATACTTCCTGCCTCGGTACTTAATAAATTTCGCCGTCCTGAACGTACCACAGTAAAATAGAACTGATCATTTGGGCTGATACTCATTCCACCTGTTGTGTAATGGAACCGGATGGTGTTGGTACTTCCGCTTTCACAAACATCCGGTTGATCATTATTAAGCAAGGTGGCCCTGTATTTTGTAGCACCTCCCACTTTTTGAATGATCACTTCATCACCGGGCGCAATGATCTCCCGGAACTCATCTTTATTAATTGCAATGAAATTCGGAAATTTGGTGACGGCTGTGGAAAAATCCGGTGTAGTAATGCTGTCAATAAATTCATTCTTGATGGTAAATGTCTGGTCGGTAGCATTCACCTCTTTGATTTTTGCACAAAACTTAAAACCGGCATTACGCGCCGCTGCTCCCATACCATCATACTCCCAATGAGCAGGATGTGCATAGTTGTATACCGGGTTATCAAAATTATTGGTGACAACGGTTAACAGCGGTTTTCCCGTTTGCACATCAAACAATTTGTTTTCTGTTTTTACAACAGACTGTCCGTCACTGGCAGTTACCATATCCAGGATCCCACTCTTCTTGATAATTTTATTGGTAACAAATGTCCTCAGCTTTGTTTCACTGGCTGAGACATTTGGCCAGGGTATCGGTGACGCTGCCCAGGGATAGAAATACAACAGATTTAATGAGGCTCCGAATTTATTGGAATAGACGCTTGATTGACGGGAATCCGTGAAAAAATCCACCTCTTCTCCCATGATCACAGTTGCTTTATGGCATTCCCGGATATGGGTACTGTCATTTATTGATTCATTTACAAGGGCAGGTACCTCATTCACCAGCTCATTTACAGCATATCCATTATAAATACGTTGTTTCGATTTGTAATGATAACTTACGGAACTTGTGGGTGCATTCACCTTTTCACCATTTGCGTTCTTTGCATAGTTGGTTACACTCTTTAATCGGCCATGCATATCATTCAGCTGAATGGCATAGCCTTGAGTGGCATACAACTTATGCCGTTCTATTGTTCCGATAAGCGGTAAAGGAATCTGCACATCTTTTGTCTTTACCTGATTATCGGTTTCCTCTGTAAGTACCGGGAAATCTTTGGCTGTATAAAAATCATACTCCACCAGGCCGCTGGTTGGAATGGTGGGTGTCATCGAACCACCGGGCATTGTTTCTTTGGAGGCAATGCTCTGAACGGTTACCTTGCTGTAACCCACACCCGGACCGGGATACATCGCTTCGTTAACGGGGTATTCAAAAAACAGATTGTTGTCTGTTTTGAAAGGCAATGTTTCTATATAATTTTTGGGATGACGCAGGGCTATTTCATCACCTCCCATCAGGGGCTCGTATTGCGCCACACCACTGCTATACGTTACAGCATTCGTTCCTTTTCCTTCGGTGATGGTATAGGTATAGGCCTGACCATAGGTGTAGGCCGCTTCACCACTGTCATTCTGATCCCAGTTATCGGTGTATTCAATTTTTTTGACGCGTAAACCTCCTC
>CAZMRM010000506.1:0-1849 GCA_964568515.1 uncultured Chitinophaga sp.
ACCGGATGGAAATGGTGTAAACGATGTATTTATACCTAAAATGTTTGGTGTGAAAGAATTTAATATGACAATCTATGACCGTTGGGGGAATTTAATTTTTACTTCAACAGATAAGGAGATAGGATGGAATGGAAAAGTTAATAACACGGGTGAGCTGGTGGGTGACGGTACATATATTTATTCTATATACATAAGAAATCTCCTTGGAAATCCCCGAACATACAGAGGAATCATAACCGTAATTAAAAAGACTGATAGAACACAATAAAAAAAACGCTGAATCATTTTCAGTGTTTTAAAAATATACTAGATATTATTTTATTCCGCTTTTCTTACCTCTTTTTCTCCTTTTTTGCTTTGCTTCGGTAAATCCGTCTCCGTCAACAACATATTTGTTTTTTCGGTTTCTTCTTACAGAAGTACCATTGTGGTTGATATTGGGGTCTTTTTTTTGTTTATCAAAATGGGATCTTTTAAAGATTTTTCTTTTAGAAGAACCTGATTTCTCTTGTGAAAAAGTAGCCGTAGAAACACTAATAAAAAGCAACAGCAGTAAAAATAATTTTTTCATTAAAAGGAAATTAAATAATTTTGGATAAAATCATAGAAGACAAATATACTTATAAGTTTCGTTCCTTCAGTAACGCAAGTCAAAATATGTCAGGTAATATTTTAATCTTTATTAATCAAATGAACAGAGGGATTTTATACGTATTTATCGGAGTTTTTGGTTGTTTTACATTATTAACATCCTGTTTGGGAGCAGAAAATGGCAAAAAAATACCTCATAAAGGTCAGGAAATTCAATATAGCTGTCCTATGAAATGCTCTCAACGGATTTATGATCAACCGGGAAAATGTTCACATTGTGGGATGGAACTGATTCAAATAACAGAGGGTTAACAAGTGTTAACCCTCCGATAATTAGTTGGATCACAAACTATAAAAATTCATTGGCTAAATTGGCCAATTCAGAACGCTCACCTTTTTCAAGTGTTATGTGAGCATAAAGTGCCTGATTTTTTAATTTATCGATTAAGTAAGAAAGGCCATTACTTTGAGCATCCAGATAGGGAGTGTCTATTTGATGAATATCACCTGTAAAAATGATTTTAGTATTTTGACCGGCGCGGGATATGATCGTTTTGACCTCATGAGGAGTAAGATTTTGTGCTTCATCTACGATAAAGAACACGTCCGACAAACTTCTTCCACGGATATAGGCAAGCGGACAAACCACCAGCTTTTCGTGTTCTACCATTTCGGTGATCTGTTTATACTCCTTATCCTTTTCATTAAATTGATTTTTGATATACTTCAGGTTATCCCATAACGGCTCCATATAAGGGTTAAGTTTAGACTTAATATCTCCGGGAAGATAACCAATGTCTTTATTGCTTAATGGAACAATCGGACGTGCCAGGTAAATTTGATGAAAAGTTCGGCGCTGTTCCAAGGCCCCTGCTAACGATAACAATGTTTTCCCTGTTCCGGCGACACCCTGAATAGAGACAAGTTTAATATCCGGATTCATAATCGCATCCAATGCAAAAGCTTGTTCCGCATTGCGTGGACTAATGCCAAAGGCACTCACCTTTTTTACCCGTTCCAGTACATCTTTTGCAGGACTGTAGGATGCCAAAACAGATTTGGCTCCGTTTTTTAAAATATAAAAATGATTAGAGCTTGGTTTTTGTTTTTTTAAAAAGACAGTTGGATCACAAAATCCTTTTTCATAAATTTCATTAATCAGTTCAGTCGGTACTTTTTGAAGTTCACTTTTTCCGGTATAAAGCTGCTCATTAACGTCCTTTATTTTTCCTGTCTCATAATCCTCAGCAGTAAGGTT
>CAZMRM010000506.1:1859-2221 GCA_964568515.1 uncultured Chitinophaga sp.
GTTTAAGGATTTGGCCTTGATTCGCAAATTAATATCTTTGGTAACCATAATAACTTTACGGTTAGGATATTTTTCAGAAACATATAAAGCAGTATTGAGTATGCGGTGATCTGCTTTGCGTTCGCCAAAAATCTTTTCCGCATCAACCGCAGAATTCTGATGCATTTCGATTTTTATCATACCATGACCTTTGCCATTGATATGAATCCAGTCTTGTAAGGTATTTCCCACAGAAATTTTATCAATATACCTGGTAAATTCCCGGGCTGCAAAATTTTTAGTGTCATTTCCTTTTTTGAAATTATCCAGTTCTTCAAGTACGGTTATGGGAATTACCACATCATGCTCTTTAAAGCTTTTTG
>CAZMRM010000507.1:0-2221 GCA_964568515.1 uncultured Chitinophaga sp.
CAGGTATCGCAAATAGCGGATATGATCGACCATGTAGATGTATTTCAGGTAGGGGCTCGTAACTCACAGAATTTTAATCTGTTAGATGAGTTGGGGAAAGTAGATAAACCCGTTCTCATCAAACGCGGAATGAGTGGTACGATTGACGAGTTACTTCAATCCGCAGAATACATTTTTTCCAATGGAAATGAAAAATTAATGTTGTGTGAGCGGGGAATACGTACTTACGAAAATGCATACCGAAATACCTTTGATATCAATGCAATCCCTGTTTTACAGGAAAAAACACATTTACCTGTTATTGCTGATCCTTCTCATGGAGTAGGAGTTCGTGAATATGTACCCATGGTAGCATTGGCTGCTATGATGGCAGGAGCAGACGGGGTTATATACGAAGTACATGAAAAACCGGAAGAAGCAGCCAGTGATGGACAACAAACATTGAACTTTGATGAATCCAAGCGATTGATCGAAAAACTGAGAGCTGCTTATAAATTAAAAATGTAAAGGAATGGAGGTATAGAATGTGTTGATGAAGTGAAATACGAAGAAGAGAAAAGAAATCAGATCCCTCACAACATTACAGGGCAGATATATATAAAAAACGACCCGTTCAGGGTCGTTTTCACATGAATGTAGTTTGATCTCTATTTTTTTAAGGGACCATCTTTTCGCATCAGGTTATTCATGGCCATCATTTCCTGCATGGTTCGCTGCATGCTATCTGATGAGCCATCGAGGAAAATAACATTTCCTTTTCCATACTCTGCAAAATTTTTAATGGCCTCTGTCCACATTGAAAACAATATAACAGAGGTATCCAAATTGGCCTGTTCCATTTCTTTCGCCGCTTGTGTCATACCTTTTGCAACTTCTTCACGAAACAAAGCTACTCCTTGTCCACGTAACTGTGCAGCTAATCGTTCTGCTTCTGCAGCAATTTTAATTGCATTTCCATCTGCTTCCGCAGCTTTTGTCTTTGTAATCAATAACGCTTGTCCCTCATTTTCGGCAGCAGCTTTCAAATTGTTGGAAGCCACTACCTGTGCCATTGATTTAATAATAGCTTCATCAAATGTAATATCATTCAACTGCAAGTCTAGCAAATGATATCCCCAGGTTTCCAGGGTTTGATCGATCTGTTCTTTGACATCGTTCACAATTTCTTTTCGCAAAGAAAGTACCTCTGCCTGACGCTTCGTGGCAACAAAACCACGAATGGAGCCTTCAATGGTTCGTACCAGTGCCTGCATCAGGTTGCGGTCATCCACAAATTTAAAGGCAACATTTTTAATACTTGCTTCGGCTTTGTTTACCACAGCATATAATAACATGGCTTTAAAGTATACATTTGCCTGGTCAATAGTAATGGCTTGAAATTCAAGTTCAACGGAGCGGTTTTGTATAGAGATGCGTTTATAAACAATTTCGATGAATGGAATTTTAAAATTAAGTCCGGGCTCCATAATACGACGGTATTTACCAAATACGGTGATAACGGCAATATAGCCCTGCTGCACCGTTACAAAAGAAAGAAAAAGAATCAGAAGAATGAAAATGATCAAAACGGTTGTAAAAATAGAGCTCATAATTAAAATAGGTTGGTTATGCAAATGTATTATAAAAAAGATATGATGCATTTTAACTGGAAGATTATTTTATAAATGGTTCCCAGGATAGAGGAATGGCTGTGATCAAAAAAATAATGACTTAATAATGTGTAATTTAAAAGAAATTATAAATAGAACTTTTTCATATAAATGTTTTGTTTATCTTTGCATCGCTTTTTAGAAAGACGATTCTGGTTTTGTAGCTCAACTGGATAGAGCATCTCACTACGGATGAGAAGGTTTGGGGTTCGAATCCCTACAAGTGCACTGAAAGCCTCGTAGCAATGCGGGGCTTTTTTGTTTTTGGTGCATGCGGTTTTACATGCGGTGTTGGCTGGGTGAGAAACAATAATTGCATGTCATGTTCGCCCACCGTTGCACCCCCTCTGTTTAAACTAGATCAGGTTACTAAACTACCACCGGCTTTTAGCCGGTGGGTTTGGGTTCAGCTGAAGCTGAATGAAAGCCCGGCCTTCAGCCGATCGTAAAATCGCCGTCTTGTCCTGGTTCTCTATGTACTCCATGATTGCCTCGTCAGTGATATTGCCAAAGGTCGCCACAAAATATTCCCTCCAAGTGACAGGCGGTTTTCGCACATTGAAGAGCTCAAT